>CALRLN020000063.1:0-15674 GCA_943368675.1 Chitinophaga pinensis
GAACAGCCTTCTTTCCGATAAATGACTATTTCAGCGTCTTCGTCCGGAATGTTACAGTTCGGGTATTGTTGCCAGCGTAACTCTACCCCACGCTCTGAGTTTATGGCACTTAAACCACGAGGTCGGGGGGGTATCACCCGGATTCTGATAGTTTTAATATCTGTTAATTGCACTGCCGTTCGCCCGGGAAAATCTTCAACCTTAAACAAAACATCATATGGTTGCTCCCTGACATGCCTACAGTTTGTCTCCCAGGTAAATGTTCCCTGAGCAGGGCTACTCTGAATCGTATTTAATGGCGTAAATGTTGCTTCCTTAGGTGCCACAAACTCCACAACGCCTTCTGCGTCACGGTTATATACCCCGCTATTTGTGGAGATTCTGATTCTATTGTTATCAGGATCTCTGGCTGTTACATTAAATTCTATTTTTTGGCCCGCTTCTACACAAATAGGAGAAGGTACGGTTAATAAGGGTCGTTTATTCGGAGTTTCAACTACAATAATCTGCATATCGCGGGTTATTTCTCCGATTTTCGTATAGGCACCGTTTATACCTTTTCGCCATTCTTCTACAATGAATGCCACATTGACCTGATATTGATTGACGGCTAAACTACCCGGAGCATCCCAGATTAAATCACCTGTAATCGGGTCTATCTTGAAGGAGGACGGGCTCAGACCATCTTCACTTAATCTTGAATCTCCTAATGTGGAAGGATCTTTGTATCCGGCAGCGAAATATCCTATACCTGTTCCATCACCAAAGTCTCTTTTAGGTGCTGTTAAACGATAAGCCAGACTATCTCCATCGGCATCAAAAGCACCGGGATTATGAATGAATTTTTTTCCTACCCCGGCCGTATCGACAGGAATATTTAATAAAACGGGGGTGTTATTCAGCCCTAAAGAACCATTTACTAAAATAGTTGTTTCTACAAAGAAACTAATCTGGTCTGTCGGGCCTTGTAAATTGACCGTATTGGCATTTCTGTTTGAAATACCGCAGGTGATGGTATATCTACCCTGTGCCGGAAAGGTAAAAGTGGTATCATATACGTTACACATAGTTCCAGAGTTAATCAGGAACTTCTTCTTCCGTTTTACATCATACAAAGGCACGCCTGTTACACCAAATGAAAACTTTACAAAATTTGCTCCTTCATTTGCCTGCACACCATTAATCTGATCGGTATAAGTAGTTAAAGTGACACGATAAGTCAGTGTAGTTGTAGAAATTCTTTTAGCAGTAATTTCTCCGGCACGTAAATGCGTGGCATGAGCTTGTGTAAAAGCTAAAAAAGTGATAATAAAAGAAAATAAAGTAAACTTCAACGCTCTCATAAGCTCTTGATTAGGATTGTCCGTAAATATAAACGAAAAAAATACGCAATCGTTGTATATGATTTCATTGTATTTTGAAAACATTTCGCAAAAGAAATGCTTCTCTGTTTCAGCTATATAATTATTTAATAAAAAAGGGCTTTATTTTTATTGATTCTAAATAGTTTGTGGCTTACTTTTGACGGGCAAAAGTAATTGTACTTTTCTAAGTATTTTTCTCTATAACTAAAATAGTCAAATTTTTAGTTTTCAAACTGGAATAAAGTATGTCTTGGCTTACAAAAACACTATCGAGCTCCATAGGAAAAAAAGTCCTGATGTCATTGACAGGGCTTTTTCTTTGTACTTTTCTTGTAGTACACCTTTCGGGCAATTTACAACTTTTTTATAATGATGGCGGGTATGCTTTCAATACCTATGCTGTTTTTATGACTTCGTTTCCTCCAATCAAGGTTATCTCTTATGCTAACTATTTTTTCATTCTGTTTCATGCGTTCTGGGGTTTATATCTTGAATACCAGAACCGTAAGGCACGTTCAGTAAGATATGCCGTTGTCAGAAACTCTTCTTCATGGTCGAGCCGTAATATGGCAGTTTTAGGAACTGTTCTTTTGGTTTATATTGTTGTGCATATGGGTGATTTCTGGTATAAATACCACAACGAACCACTACCTTATGTACAATATACAGCAGATGTGAGAACAGGACAAATGGTAGCTAACGAAATGCCTGCTTCGTATACACAAGATGTGAAAAAAGTTGAAATAAGTGATTTAGAAACAGGTACACATCTGGTGATTGTAAAAGACCTTTATAAACAGGTTTCGGTTGCATTTCAAAGTCCTTTATTAGTATTGCTTTACATTGTAGGTATGTTTGCTGTAGGTTTCCATTTATACCATGGCTTCCAGAGCGCCTTCCAGACTTTAGGCTGGAACCATCCTAAGTATACTCCGCTTGTCAGGGGTATCAGCACCTGGATTTTTGCCATTCTGATTCCTATCGGTTTTGCGGCAATGCCAATTTTCTTTTATGTAAAACATTTAATGGGTAATTGATTCTCAGACTAACAGATATACAGATATGTCCAATAAAATAGATGCCAAAATTCCCGAAAGCCCTTTATCGGAAAAATGGACAAAATATCGTTCTACTGTACCATTGGTGAATCCTGCCAATAAACGCAGTATAGAAATAATAGTAGTAGGTACCGGACTGGCCGGTGCATCTGCGGCAGCTACTTTAGCTGAGCTTGGTTATAAGGTTAAAGCTTTTTGTTTTCAGGATTCACCTCGCCGGGCGCACTCTATTGCGGCTCAGGGGGGTATCAATGCAGCAAAAAACTATCAGAATGATGGTGACTCTGTTTACCGTTTGTTTTACGATACTATTAAAGGTGGTGATTATCGTGCAAGAGAGGCTAACGTGCATCGTTTAGCAGAGGTGTCAGGCAATATCATTGACCAATGTGTGGCACAAGGTGTGCCTTTCGCCCGTGAATATGGCGGATTACTTTCTAACCGCTCGTTTGGTGGTACACAGGTACAACGTACTTTCTATGCTGCCGGACAAACAGGTCAGCAATTACTTTTAGGAGCTTATTCAGGTTTAGAGCGTCAGGTAGGTATTGGTACGGTAACGATGTACAGCCGCCACGAGATGTTAGACGTAGTAGTGATTGATGGCAAAGCACGTGGTATCATAGCCCGTAACCTGATTACCGGAGAATTAGAACGCCATTTCGGTCATGCGGTGTTGCTATGTACGGGTGGTTATGGTAACGTATTCTATCTATCAACTAATGCAATGGGTAGTAACGTAACCGCAGCCTGGAAAGCACATAAACAAGGCGCATACTTCGGTAACCCATGTTTTACCCAAATTCACCCGACCTGTATTCCTGTATCGGGAGACCATCAATCGAAACTGACCTTAATGTCAGAATCATTACGTAATGATGGCCGTATCTGGGTTCCTAAGCAAAAAGATGATAAACGCGCTGCCAACGATATACCTGAAGCGGAAAGAGATTATTATTTAGAGCGTAGATATCCGGCTTTCGGTAACCTTGTGCCTCGTGATATTGCTTCTCGTGCTGCTAAAGAGCGTTGTGACGCTGGTTATGGCGTGGGGACTTCTAAAATGGCTGTATATCTTGATTATGCTTCGGCGATTGACCGCTATGGTAAAATAGAAGCTAATAAGAAAGGTATGCACAACCCCTCAAAAGAAGAGATAATTGCGATGGGTAAGGCCGTAGTGAAAGAAAAATACGGTAACCTGTTTGATATGTATAAACAGATAACAGGTGAAGACCCGTACGAAGTGCCTATGCGTATTTATCCGGCTGTACACTATACGATGGGAGGCCTTTGGGTTGATTATAACCTGATGACAACCGTACCGGGTCTATATGCTTTAGGTGAAGCGAACTTCTCAGACCACGGTGCTAACCGATTGGGAGCCTCGGCCCTGATGCAAGGTCTGGCAGATGGTTATTTTGTGATTCCTTATACGATTGGTTCTTATCTATCCGGTGAAATCCGTACGAAAGCAATACCTACTGACCACCCGGCATTTGTTGAAGCTGAAAATAAAGTAAAAGAACGCATCAACAAATTCCTGACGATTAAGGGTAAACAGTCTCCTGAATCGTTCCACAAACGCCTGGGAAAAATCATGTGGGACAAATGCGGTATGGCTCGTAACGAACAAGGATTGAAAGAAGCTATCGAAGAAATCCGTGCCTTGAAGAAAGAATTCTGGTCTGATTTACGTGTGATGGGAGATGCCGATGAGTTTAATCCTGAATTAGATAAAGCCGGGCGTGTAGCTGATTTTATTGAACTGGGAGAACTGATGTGTATTGATGCACTGAACAGAAACGAGTCTTGTGGTGGACACTTCCGCGAAGAATACCAAACCGAAGAAGGTGAGGCTATGCGTGATGATGAAAACTATATGTATGTAGCCGCATGGGAATATGAAGGTGATAGCCAATGGAATCTGAATAAAGAACCTTTGGTTTACGAAAATATCAAAATTGCGCAACGTAGTTATAAATAATCCCCGTTGCCCCGGCAAGGGGTAATTATAAAATATTTAAAGTTATGTCAGAAGGTAATATGAACCTCACACTGAAGGTGTGGAGACAAAAAAACTCAAAAGTTAACGGTAATCTTGAAACCTACCAGGTGAATGGTATCTCAGAAGATATGTCTTTTCTTGAAATGTTTGACGTACTGAATGAGCGTCTGGTTTCAGAAGAAAAAGAGCCTATCGCCTTTGATCATGATTGTCGTGAAGGTATCTGTGGCATGTGTTCAATGTACATCAATGGTCGTCCTCATGGCCCTTTAGAAGCGGTTACTACCTGTCAGCTACATATGCGCAGTTTCAAAGATGGAGATACCATTGTGGTAGAGCCCTGGAGAGCAACGGCATTTCCGGTTGTAAAGGACCTCGTAGTAGATAGAAGTGCGTTTGACCGTATCATTGCTTCCGGAGGGTATATTTCTGTAAACACGGGTAATGCACAGGATGGAAACAATCTTCCGATTCCAAAAGAAGAAGCTGATAAAGCGTTTGCTGCGGCTGCCTGTATTGGTTGTGGCGCTTGTGTTGCGGCATGTAAGAATGCCTCTGCCATGCTTTTTGTATCGGCAAAAGTTTCTCAATTGGCACTTTTACCGCAAGGCCAGCCTGAACGTGAGGAAAGAGCTATCAAGATGGTAGCACAAATGGATGCTGAAGGTTTTGGCAATTGCACTAACACTGGTGCCTGCGCAATTGAATGTCCGAAAGAGATTTCTTTGGAGAACATTGCCCGCCTGAATCGTGAATATTTAGGAGCCAGCATTGCTTCGACGGTGGGTTAACCCCCGACCCCTAAAGGGGAGCTAAGACACAGAATCGGTAATATTATATATTTAAACGCCTGCCTTTTTTATAATGGTAGGCGTTTTTTGTTAATTCCAGTTATTGAAGTAAATCATTAACATGGATATTGAAATCTTCTAAAACCGGAGAAGCCGAGCAAATATCTTCCCCCATACATATCTTTACATCTTTTACCGATGTATATACTTCTACCATTGCTTCATCAGGAAGAACTATCCAGACAACCTGCACACCGTGTTCAAAGTATTCTTTTATTTATCATTTATCTGGTCGTGCGTTGAAATAACCTCTACACAAAACGCAGGTATTGCTTCTTCATCGCTCTCTATTTGTGCATCACTAAAATAACCCATATCGGGTCTTCTCAACTGGATGCCCGTTAGCATCACATCCTGCTCAGAAATTAACTCACCTCCATTTTTATACGCTTTGGTTGTTGCAAATAACCTGCTTAGCTTTTTAATTAGTTTTAAATGCTTCTTTTTTATTCCGGAAAATCTGATTAGCTCACCATCATTCCATTCATACTTAAAGCCATCATTACTTTCCCATTCTATGAATTCAGCAAGGGTATGAGGCAATCTTGTTGGTTCTGTAGCTTTTATCATAGCTTTACATTTTACTAATCAAATCTAAAAAAACTACTACTTAAGCCTATTGTTAATGACTTCTTTCTGCTAAAGAAATTTAGCTCTTCACAAATCTCTGTGCCATTATACTAGCAGCAATTAATTGTAATGCATGGTAAATCATCAATGGCAATAAAATAATGCCTACGATACTGCTTTGGGTAAAAAGCACTTTAGACATAACTGTGCCATGCACCAGAGACTTCTTGGAGCCGCAAAACATTACTGTTATATTATCAGCTTTACTAAAGCCCAGCATCTTGCTTATTGTATTAGTAATGATTATCACAGTAAAAAACAAAGCCAGCAAGCCTGCCATTAGTAAAATTAGCTCTGCAATTGATAAATCTTTAAATAGATTTAAGGCAAAAGATTTACAGAACGAGGTATAGATGATAATCAAAATAATTGACTGATCGAAGGTCTTTAAGACTGTTTTATATTTATCGGCAAACCAGCCTAAACGCCTGTTGAGCAGCATACCGATAATTAATGGTAATAAGACCTGTAAACAAAGCTTCCCGATAATACTCCAGGCATCAAAATTACCTGTATCAGCAACGATAAAAAAACCTACCCACAGAGGTGTCATAAACAGACCTATCAGACTTGAGATACTGGCATTAAAAATGGCCGCAGGAACATTGCCATTGGCAATAGAAACCATCACTACCGAAGAAGAAACTGTAGAGGGTAAAGCGGCTAAATAAAACAAACCTAACCAAAGGTTCTGGTCGTCTTCTCTAAATAAGGGTTTTACTAACAGTACAATAAGCGGGAATAAAACAAAAGTTGTGGTCTGAATCACGATGTGCATTTTCCAGTTAGATAAGCCCTGCTTTAGTTTATCTGTACTCAGTTTAAGCCCATAGAAAAAGAAAATGCCTGATACACCATAGTTCGCTATTTCTTCTAAAGATATTGGCTCCTGTATCAATCCGATAGAAGGAAAATAATAAGCCAGAATCACCATAATGATAATAGCGCCAAGAAACCAGTCAAGGCCAATGGAAGAGAGAAATGATTTTATTTTACTCACAATACAGGGCTTTAGTAGTTAGCTATGTTAAACAAAAAGCCCTATAAACCATGAGATTTATAGGGCTTTCTAATATCAAAAGGCGCTTATGCGTAAGTATTTAACATCACAGGCATAACGAGCATCAGGGTGTCTTCATTTTCGGTTTTTTCTACCGGAATAATCAAGCCTGCACGATTTGGCTGAGACATCTCAAGAGAAATATTTTTCACGCTCAGGTTGTTCAGCATTTCAATCAGAAACTTGGCGTTAAATCCTATTTCAATTTCATCACCGTCATATTCACAAGCCAGTTTTTCGGTTGCTTCGTTCGAGTAATCTAAATCTTCCGCCGAAATTACTAATTCATTAGCTGCAATTTTTAAGCGAATCTGATGCGTTGTTTTATTAGAATAAATCGAAATACGTTTCAAAGTACTTAACAGATCTGTGCGTTCGATTTTCATTTTATTAGGGTTATTCTGCGGAATAACATTTTCATAATCAGGAAAACGCTCGTCAATCAGGCGGCAAATCATTTTGATATTACCAAAGCTAAAGAAGGCATTTGAATTACTGAACTCTGCTTTAACAGGCAGAACCTCTCCCGGCAGCGATGATTTCAATAAATTCAGGGCTTTACGAGGTAAAATCATCGAAGTATTACTTGGTGATGTTACATCTTCGCGACGATAGCGAATCAGACGGTGCCCGTCAGTTGCAACAAAGGTAGTGCCTGAGTCTGATGCCTGCACAAATACTCCCGTCATAGCCGGGCGTAAATCGTCGGTACTGGTAGCAAAAATAGTATTGGCAATTGCTGACCCCAATGTGTCTGAGTCCATCTCAATGCTGAAATTACGATTTACCTGCGGCACACGCGGGAAATCCATCGGATTTTCACCAGCCAGTTTATAACGCCCGTTGGCTGTTACTAACTCTGTTCCGAAAGTCTCTTCATCAACATTAATCTGCACAGGTTGTTCAGGTAAGCTACGTAGAGTGTCTAATAATAAGCGAGCAGGTACAGCAAAAGAACCGCTATCACGTGAATCAACCTCAAATTCGGTAATCATAACTGTTTGCATATCTGAAGCCGTCACAGTTAAGTTGCCCTTATCTAATTGAAATAAAAAGTTTTCAAGGATAGGAACAATCGGGTTGCTGGCAATCACACCATTGATGGTTGAAAGATGTTTAAGTAGAGCGGATGATGAAACAACAAATTTCATGTGTATATGAGATTTTCTAGTAAATTCCTATGTAACTTTACTTATTCTTCAAAACCATAGCAAGCGGTTTGGGAGAGGATAAGTCAGCAAAAATAGTAAAAAATCTCAGATTTTCCAAGTGTAAATCAACAAAAAGCATACTGATTTTTCAATCAGCATGCCGTAAATTCAGGTTAAAAATCAGATGGTGTTGAAGCCGCTTTGTACCCAGGTTTTAGCTAGCAAAGCAAGTTTGATTGTATCCGGCACACGAATACGCTCATGCTGTATCCGAGCCGCCGAAATTCTTTTTATTCGTTCGAAAAGTTTCAGATAATACGAGTAAGCCAGATAAACTCCTTTTCTTGCTCCTCCGGGAAGCCCCAGAATACCAATATAAGCATTATCAAAATCTTTCTGAATATCTTCTTCAATCTGCTTCTTGCTGGTAACGCAAAAATTATTGAAATCTACATTCGGAAAATACACCCGGCCTCTCTCTGAAAAATCGCTCTGAATGTCTCGCAGAAAGTTGACTTTCTGAAATGCTGCACCCAGGCTTTGAGCATAGACTTTCAGCGTATCAAAGAGTTTTGCATCACCTTCACAAAAAACCCTCAGACACATCAGACCTACAACCTCAGCAGAGCCGTAGATATATTTATCATATCCATTTCTATCATAGACATTATTATTGAGATCCATTTCCATGCTTTCCAGAAATGCTTCAATTAATTCTTTCTCAATGTTGTACTCTCTCACCACTTTCTGAAATGAATGAAGAACCGGATTCAGACTGATGCCTTCTTCTATGGCTCGGAAGGTTTCCTCGCCATATCGGTCGAGTAAAGTCTTTTTATCGAAATCATGAAACGTATCCACAATTTCGTCGGCATACCTTACAAAACCATAGATTCCATAAATAGGCTTATGAAATTTGCGGTCAAGTGTTTGTATCCCTAACGTAAATGAAGTACTGTAGGCCTTGGTTATCAGTTTACTACAACCGAAGGTAGTTTTTTCAAACAAATCAAACATGCTTTGTTTTTTTTAAGGTTGGGGCGATTTTAAGTAATTGTTATTTCTTTATGAACTTCTCCGAATTCTTTTATCACCTGATTTGCTACTACCAATCCTGAAATTAGTGAGGGCGGAACTCCCGGGCCAGGCACTGTCAGCTGACCAGTATAAAACAGGTTCTTTACTTTCTTGTTTTTGAGGCTTGGTTTCAGAAACGCTGTTTGCATCAGGGTATTGGCCAGGCCATAGGCATTACCGCGAAATGAATTGTAATCATTTTTAAAATCATTTACTGCAAAACTCCGCTTATAGATTACATGCTCTCTGATATTATGCCCTACATATTTTTCCAGCCGCTCCATCACTATATCATAATACTTTTCCCGTATCTCTTCACCGTCGGCCAGATCCGGCGCAATCGGAATCAGAATAAAAAGATTTTCAGCACCCTCAGGTGCTACACTTGCATCTGTTTTAGAGGGTGCTGATACGTAAAATAGTGGTTTTGAAGGCCATTGCGGATGTGTATAAATTTCATCGGCATGCACATCGAAATCTTCATCAAAAAATAGGTTATGATGTATGAGTTTGTCTATTTCCCGGTTTACTCCTACATAAAACAATAAAGATGAAGGCGCCATTGTACGGCTTTCCCAATAGCTTTCACTATAATTTCTATGGGCTTTTTCTAATAGCCGGGTTTCAATATGATGATAATCTGCTCCGCCAATCACAATATCCGCTTCATATATTCCATTATCAGTAATTACCTTCTGCACCTTTTTGTTTTCAACTACTATTTTATTGACAGCTTCATTGAGTCTGATTCGCACACCTTTTTCTTCTGCCAGTTGCACCATCGCTTTCACTATTTCGTACATACCTCCCATCGGATACCAGGTGCCAAGGGCTATTTCTGCATAGTTCATTAAACTATACAAAGCAGGGGTATTTTTAGGAGTAGCTCCAAGAAACAGAATAGGAAACTCCATTAACTGAAGCAATCTTCTGTTTGAAAAAAACTTCCTGATATATTTACCAAACGATGCGAACAAGTCTAAACTAATGGCTTCTGATAATAGCCGGTAATCAAAAAACTCGGTAATGGATAAACTGGGTTTCCAGACAAATTCTCCAATGCCTACTTCATATTTATATCTCGATTCTTCTAAAAATTTTTCTAATTTTTTTCTGCTTCCTTTTTCTATACTTTCAAAAAGCGCTTTTAAATCTTCTGAATCAGCCGGTAAATCAATGGCCTCGCTAGAACTAAAGACCACTTTATAGGAAGGATCCAACCTTACTAAATCATAATAATCGGTTATTTTTTTGCCAAACTCAGCAAAGTATCTTTCAAAGATGTCGGGCATCCAGTACCAGCTTGGGCCCATATCGAAAACAAACCCCTTCTCTTCAAAAACTCTGGCCCTTCCTCCGGCCATTGAGTTTTTTTCAAGTATTGTTACTTCATAACCCGCATCTGCCAGCTTTGTTGCTGCCGAAAGTCCTGCAAAACCCGCTCCGATTACTATCGCTTTATTCATGTATTCTTAAAAAAGACTCTTCAGTCTTGCTTTTATAATTGATAAACTTATTTTGTTTAATTTTGTTTAGAAAACTTTAAACAAAGTTAAATTTTATTTTCGCATTTTTAATAGGCTCTTTAATTAACAGGCTCAGTACTTGACAGTAGGGTGCTCGTCAATACCCAGAGTGGTAAGTTTTGGGTTAAGTGTTTTGGGAACAATAATAACCTGAAAGAATTTTGTTTTCATCGCATCAAAATCGCAGACAAACTTATCCTTAATTTTTAATGTACGATAGACCGCTGTGTAATTAACCTTTTTTTGTTCCCATCCATTAATGGCCAGATTGGTCTGCACACATTCAATGGCTCTTTTCAGATTAGAAAAATACACAATGAAAGGGTCTCTCTTCCGAACATCATTCAACGAACCAATGTATTGTATTGTTACCTCATAGATTATTGATTGCCGCATGAAATAGTATTTTTTAAAATTCCGCAAATACCGAATTTGGGTACATTTTATAAATTTATTCAACAAATTGCTTTTTATGAAAAATTATTAGATAATTTTTCATAAGTACAATATTACCATGTATCTGGCGTTATTTCATAGTATTTCATTTAGTTATAGAGAAAAAGCCCGAACATATCATTTGTTGGGCTTTTTCTTTTTTATGCCATTTCTACAACCTGAAGGCGGTCGTTCATCTTTACTAAAGGATTTTAAACACTTCTTCTTGTACTTATCCACATACCCACAAAGTTATCCACATATGTTTATTACTTTTAATACATGTCTTACTATTCTATAATCTTTCAAATTTTTGCCGATTTTTTAATAATAAATTGAGAACTTTGCCAGCTCATTTTAAAACGGCTTAAACAGAGCCGCGTTATCATAAAAACCAATTACAAATGACGCTTTTTAATGTGTATCCCCTTTATGACATTGAGCCTGTACGCGCTCATGGTTCTTATCTATGGGATAAGAACGGACAAGAATATTTAGATCTTTATGGTGGCCATGCCGTTATTTCAATCGGTCACACCCACCCTGTCTATGTCCGAAGGCTTACACAACAATTAAAAAAGATTGGTTTCTATTCTAATTCAGTAAAAATACCATCTCAGGAAGAACTAGCCGACAAATTAGGCAAAATATCGGGTCTTAAGGATTATTATTTATTTTTAGTGAACTCAGGTGCTGAAGCCAACGAGAATGCACTGAAATTAGCTTCGTTTTATAATGGCCGTAAAAAAATCATTTCATTTACAAAAGGTTTTCATGGCCGTACCTCGGCTGCTGTAGCCGTGACGGACAATCCTGCTATTAAAGCACCGATTAATTTCGCAGACCACGTTCAGATATTGCCGTTTAATGATGTTGAAGCAGTAAAAAAAGCCATAGATACTGATACCTGCGCTGTGATTGTTGAGGGTATTCAGGGTGTTGGGGGTATTCAGGTAGCCAGCGATGAATTTCTGAAAACTATCCGTAAAGCCTGTGATAAAACCGGAGCTATTTTTATTCATGACAGTGTACAATGTGGCTATGGGCGTTCAGGTAGGTTTTTCAGTTTTCAGCATAGTGGTGTCAAGCCTGATATTATCTCGACTGCCAAAGGTATGGGTAATGGGTTCCCGATTGGTTCTATTCTTATTTCGCCTAAGTTTGAAGCCAAACATGGTATGCTGGGCACTACCTTTGGCGGAAATCATCTGGCTTGTACGGCTGCCAATGCGGTAATTGATGTCATCAAAAAAGAAAAACTGGTGCAAAATGCAGCAACTGTAGGTGATTACTTTTTTGAGAACCTGAAGAACTTCAGCGGTATTAAAGAATTACGCGGCAAAGGATTAATGATAGGGATTGAGTTTGAAAAACCCGTTGACCCTATCAGAAATTCTCTGCTTTTTGACCATAAAATATTTACAGGCGTGGCCGGGAAAAATACAATCCGCTTGCTTCCAAGCCTTGCTTTAACAACGAAAGACGCTGATATTTTTTTAGAAGCCCTGCATAAAGTATTAGCTAAGGTTTAACAGCCTCTATAGCTAATAAGTAGAGTTTCATGGCTTGTGCGTCTGTGGCAATCCAGGCATCATATTCCTGGATTGCTTTCAGACGTATTTCTTCTGTAATAAATCCATCTTTCACTACCTGATTTCCGCGAGTCTCTGCTACTACGCCCCATATTCTGGCATCTCCTCTGAATCTCTCATCTGCAAGTCCACTCAATTCATGCTGGTCTATAATTGTAATTGACTGAAGACCTAAACCCTGATAAATAGCAGCAAGATTATCTGCAATGGCATTATCATAGCCTGCATCTTTCCTCCAGTTCAGAAACGCCTCATAAAAATCCAGCATTGACTGCGGTGGCTGGGGAGTCCACTCAATTTTAGTATGGTTATAGTCCAGAATAGAAATTCTGCCTCCGGGTTTTATCAAACGTAACATTTGCACTACTACCTCTTCGGGGTTACTCACCCATTGTAAAGTACGGGCAGCAATTATGAGGTCGAATTTTTCTTCTGTAGTGTATGTATTAATATCTGCCACTTCAAAAGAGAGATTACCCGGATGTTCATAATTTTTCTGTGCCTGCGCTATAAGATGTTCACTAAAATCAATACCCACTACACGTCCACTTGCCCCTACACGCTCAGCAACACCTGCAGTAATTGAGCCGGAGCCACAACCTACATCGAGTACCGACATTCCTTCTTTCAGCAGGCTTAGCAACGACGAATACGAGTTTTCAATTGTTCGGCGGTCAAGCACTTTGTTTGCGCCTTGCGGCATTTCTGCTCTTGTCTGAGATGTCTGATTCATTATATATTTGATAAATGGTTGATAATGCTGATTGAAAAACTAGGCACCTTTTCAAAAATTAATACATTTGCCTGTTCAAATACCAATAGAAATTATGGATATTATTCTGCTAATTATTGCCATTATGTGTCTTATAGTCGGCCTGTTGGGTGCGGTTTTACCATTGCCCGGGCCTCCTTTAAGTTTTGTAGGCATTTTAGTGTTACATTTTACCGAATTTGCTCAATTCAGCGATACTCTTCTCTGGACATTAGGTACGATTACGCTGGCTGTTACAATCTTAGACTACTATGTTCCCATATGGGGTACCAAGAAATTTGGTGGTACCAAATACGGCGCATGGGGTAGCATGATTGGTCTCGTTATCGGACTGTTTTTTGGCCCTTTTGGTATTTTTATTGGCGCATTTTTAGGTGCTTTAGTGGGCGAACTTATCGCCGGTTCTACTTCAACACAAGCTACCAAAGCTGCTATTGGTTCTTTCATTGGTTTTCTGGTAGGCATCGTCATGAAAGTTGCCCTTTGTGTGGTCATGATCTGGTATGCCTGCAATGAATTATGGTATCATTTCAGTTGAGTATCAGGAACGTGCCTGAACACGTTCCTGAATAATATATTACTCACTTCTTTTCAACTGCCATAATAGCAAATCACCCTCCGTTTTTACGGATTGAAATCCTGCTTTTTGCAGTACTCTCTGAGAATTGAGCCCATCAATAAACGTATGTGCAATAATAGTTTTAAGATCAGGATTCTGAAATGCCCAATTTGCCAGGCATACCAGAGCTTCGGTAGCATAACCCTTTTCCCGATGGTTTAAATCCATACCATAACCTGTTTCACATGAGCCATTTTCATCGGGTAGTCCTGTTACACCTATGCCACCAACAGCTATATTTTCTTCTTTCAGCACAATCAGCCAGTTTGTATACCAGATATAATTGTCAGGATTCTGTTCTACCAGAGGAGCCCAGTGGTTTTGCAGTGCATCGTCAAATTCACTTTGAAAAAATGGTTCTGTTTCGACTTTTGCAGCTTTTAAACCCAAATTTTCAGCTAACGCTTCAGGGTCATTATAAATACGTAATTGATGTAAATTTAATGGGATGAGCCTTAAACGCTCAGATTCGATATAAAACATGATGGATAGTCGATTTATGAAAAAATAAATGATTAGAACAAGTGAAGACTTGTCTTGATGATTGCCAGTTTGTTTGTCTTAAACAATATCAGGCAGTCGACTATCGAGGAGTGAAGTATTAAATTTCAGAGGCAATTAATTACGCTATAAAGATAGAAGAAAAAAATACAATCTCAATAACTGAAAAATAAGTTGTATAACTGAAAAATACGTTATACATTTGACCATGGAAGAGTTAACCAAAACCGAAGAGCGCATCATGCACCTAATCTGGGATTTAGGCAGATGCTTTGTGAAAGACATCATTGAGAAAATAGATGAGGAGCCCAAGCCGCCCTATAATACTATTTCTTCGGTGGTTCGCATTCTGGAAAAGAAAGCCTATGTAGGTTTCAAAGCCTATGGCAAAACCTATGAGTATTTTCCGATTATAAGTAAAGAAGACTATGGGAAGCTTTCTTTCAAAAAAGTCTTTGCCAATTATTTCAATAATTCGGCTGAAAGTCTGCTTTCTTTTATGGTAAAGGAAGAGAAGTTAAGTGACACTGAAATTGAAAAACTGAAAAAGTTTATAGATATGCAATAAACGTGACTAAACCCAAAGACTATGGAATTTCTAATTTATCTCCTTAAAGTATCGGCCTGTATGGCTGTTTTTTATGGATTGTATTTTTTCGCATTCCGCAAGTTTACTTTCCATTCGCTTAATCGCTTTTATTTGTTAAGCACACTTTGTTTTAGCTTTGTTATTCCACTCATTTCGTTTCAAACTACCAGAGTTGTTAAGGTTGAACCTGCCATTCTTAATGAAACCGTTCGCATGGCTAGTGCGCCTTTGTATAATCCAGCTTATACACCAGCATACTCTAATAATGCACCAATAGTCGTAAAACCTAATGAGGTAAAACGTGACTGGCGATATTATCTGATATTTACTTATAAGTACTAGTAAAGAATTAATTAATAATATTTAGAGAAATTGATTTTCAAATTTTCACCAACATGATTTAAACAATTGATAGTTGCATATCTAAGATTGTCGAAAGAA
>CALRLN020000064.1:0-15550 GCA_943368675.1 Chitinophaga pinensis
ACTTGCTGAAGATAAAAGCAAAATGTCAGCTTTGAATGCCGTCAGAAACAAAATTTTACATATAGTTTCGGCGCTCATTCGTAAACAAGAAAAATTTAACTTTTCCCTGAACTAATTATTTGTTTTTATCATAGAAATCTCTACAAAAAAAGGAAATTTAATTCTTTCTCTTAACTTAATATCGGCTTTATCACTTTCCCTGCTACATCTGTCAAACGGAATGGGCGACCCTGAAAGAAATAAGTCAGTTTTTCATGGTCAAAACCCAACAGATGCAGAATAGTAGCTTGTAAATCATGCACATGGGTGCGGTCTTTTACGCCATAATAGCCTAGAGGGTCTGTTTCGCCGAAGCTCAAACCCTTTTTCAATCCACCGCCTGCCATAAATACGGTAAAGGCATCCAGATGATGGTCACGCCCCTTAAAAGGCAATGTCTGTCCGTCACGATTCTCCTGCATCGGTGTTCTGCCAAACTCTCCTCCCCAAACTACAAGGGTTTCGTCTAATAATCCACGCATTTTCAGGTCTTTTATCAATCCGGTTACAGCCCGGTCTGTTATTTGGCAAAGGTCTTTAAATCCACCATCCAAAGCCAATCGCTGGTCAGTACCATGGGCATCCCAGCCCCAATGATAGAGTTGAACAAACCGCACACCGTTTTCAACCAATCTTCTGGCTAAAAGGCAGTTATTGGCAAAGGAGGCCTCTCCTGGTTCTGCCCCATACATATTGCGTACCCATTCCGGCTCCTTGCTTATATCCATTACTTCGGGCACCGACATCTGCATTCTGAAAGCCATTTCGTATTGGGCAATCCGTGTTAATATTTCGGGGTCTTGTACTTCTTCGTATTGTTGTTTGTTAATTTCATTAATTGCTTCAATAGTCTGCTTGCGTATATCCCGGCTCATACCATGCGGGTCTGATACATACAGCACCGGATCCGGCCCTGTTCTGCATTGCACACCCTGATAAATTGACGGCAGAAATCCATTGCCCCATACACTTTTGCCTGCATCAGGGCTTCTGCCGCCTGATGCCAGCACAATAAAGCCGGGCAGGTTCTGATTTTCAGTACCCAGACCATACATAGCCCATGACCCCAGACTTGGGCGACCCAACCGAGGGCTGCCTGTCTGCATCAGTAATTGAGCAGGTGCATGATTAAACTGGTCGGTGTACATCGCCTTAATGAAAGTCAGATCATCGGCTACTTCCGGTAGGTAGGGCATAAAATCTGAAATATAAGCGCCTGATTGCCCACGCTGACTGAATTGAGCCAAAGGCCCTAACATCTTCGGAACACCCCTGATAAATGCGAATTTCTTACCTTCCAGAAACTCCTGCGGACAATCCATCCCATCATACTTCTGTAGCTCGGGTTTGTAATCAAAAAGCTCCAGTTGGGAAGGAGCCCCGGCCATGTGTATATAAATAACTCGTTTGACTTTTGGAGCAAAATGAGGGCTTTTGGGCAAAGTAGGATCAACCATTGCCTGATTCTCGCCTGATTTCTTCGGAAAACAACCGGCCATCATAGAGCTCAGGGCTGCTACTCCCAAACCGGTGGTACAGGTGTTTAAAAAATGCCGGCGTGTCTGGCGCATGTTTTCGGCATGAAGAAATTCTTTGAGTAATTTTTCCATGAGGGCTTGAATAGAATCAAGACAAAGATAATAATCTAAATTAATTCTATTTCATAAACGTATTAAATTCTGTGGTATTACGAGTTCAGATAAAACAACAATTAATCTGAATCTTTCGTATTTTTGCCACATGAAATACGAATTACAAAAAACAGACAGCAGTTCTAAAGCCAGAGCCGGAAAAATAACCACCGACCACGGTGAAATACTCACGCCTATTTTTATGCCCGTAGGCACGGCCGGAACTGTAAAAGCTGTACATCAGAGAGAACTCGAAAACGATATTAAAGCCCAGATTATTCTGGGTAATACATACCACTTATATTTAAGACCCGGCCTTGATATTCTCGAACGGGCAGGCGGGCTACATAAATTCAATGGGTGGAGCCACCCTATTCTGACAGATTCTGGCGGTTATCAGGTTTTCTCATTGAAAGATATCCGGAAGATTTCGGAAGAAGGCGTAAAGTTTCAGTCGCATATTGACGGATCAAGGCATTTGTTTACTCCTGAGAGTGTAATGGATATTCAAAGAGTAATTGGTGCCGATATTATCATGGCATTTGATGAATGTGCCCCCTACCCCTGCGATTATGATTATGCAAAAAAATCAATGGAAATGACCCATAGATGGCTCAAACGCTGTTGCGACAGATTTGATGCCACAGAAGGTTTGTACGGCTATACGCAAAGTCTCTTCCCGATCGTGCAGGGCAGTGTTTATAAGGATTTACGTATCCAATCGGCTGAATTTATTGCAGCGCAGAACCGAGAAGGCAATGCCATTGGAGGTCTGGCAGTTGGCGAGCCTGCCGAAAAAATGTATGAAACCATTGATTACGTAAATGATATTCTTCCACAGGACAAGCCTCGTTATCTGATGGGTGTCGGTACGCCTGAAAATATTCTCGAAAGCATCGCTTTAGGCATTGATATGTTCGATTGCGTAATGCCCACCCGCAATGCCCGCAATGGTATGCTCTTTACTACCCAAGGTATCATCAACATCAGAAACGAAAAATGGAAAGATGATTATAGCCCGATTGATGAAAATCTGGGCGGCTATACCAGTACATTCTATAGCAAAGCGTATCTGCGCCACCTAGTGAAGTGCGATGAGATTCTGGCTGCTCAGATTGCCAGTGTACATAATCTGACCTTTTATTTATGGCTGGTTGGTCAGGCTCGCGAGCATATCCTGGCAGGTGATTTTGCCGAATGGAAGAAAGTAATGGTGAAGAAAGTGATGGAAAGGTTGTAAAACGATTTTGTAAATCGTTTCAATAATATTGCTAACAATGAGCCAGGGCACTGCCCCGGCTCTACTTTTTTGTGTAATCTTGAAAATAAATTTCTGAAACCTTTATGGAATAATCTACTGCTCTGCATCAAACATGAAAAACCAGATACAATGAAAAAAATCCTCTTACTCTGTTTGATTACACAAGGGCTTTGGGCGCAACCAAAATCAGTTCAATCAAAAATTGATAACGTGACAGTCTTTCTTAATGGCGCACAAATCAATCGTTCGGCTAAAGTATCATTACCAATCGGTAAAACCGATTTGGTATTCAAAGGCATTTCACCTCAAATTAATAAACAAAGTATTCAGGTACGGAGTGAAAGCAAGTTTACGATTCTGTCGGTTAACCATCAATTAGGAAACCTGTTAGATAAAACATTACAGGAAGAAATCACAAAAATTGAAACACATAAAAGCCTGATTGAAGATAAAATCAATTTAGAAAGAAGTAATCTGCTGCTGTTTAAGAGAGAAGAAGAAATGCTGCTGAAAAATCAGGTGGTGGGCGGTCTTCAGACTGGCATGAAGGTAGCTGACCTTAAAGAAAGTATAGAATACCAACGGCAGCGCATGCAAGAGGTATTGCTAAAGAAATTGGAGTTGGAGAAAAACGTTAAGAAGCTGGAAGAGGAAACAAAAAAGCTGAATCAGCAGCTCACTGAAATCAACACCAGAAAAGACGTTCAGATGTCAGAAATAGTCGTCACGGTTCTAGCCAAAGAGAACATTACCAATGCATCTGTTTCCATCTCTTATTTTGTGAAAAATGCAGGTTGGACTCCCACCTATGATTTCAGAATCGACAAACTGAATCAACCTATTACTATCGCTTATAAAGCCAATATTTACCAATATTCAGGCGAAAACTGGCCGGAAGTAAAACTTACCTTATCAACCGCCAATCCGTATAAAAGTGGAACCGCACCTGTATTACAAAAATGGATAGTGGGACAAAAAAATGATTATAGTGAGTATTACGATAATATTGATGCTAATCAATACGAAAATACTTCTGAGGTGCAGGGGAAAGTAATTTCAAAAAATGACAAACAACCGGTTCCTGGGGTCTCGGTCACTTTGAAAGGCACCAGCTTAGGAACATCTACCGATCTCAATGGCAATTATCGGCTAAGCATTCCTCCTAATTTAGCCTTACATCAAAAAGTTTTAGTATTTTCAGCCGTAGGTATGAAAACCGCTGAATCAACTATCATATCTTCACATGTATCTATAAGTCTGGAAGAGGACGTTCAATACCTGCAAGAAGTAGTTGTGAATGGATATTCAAAAAGCAAATTAGAATCACCTCAATATGCATTGCAAGGAAAAGTAGCAGGAGTAGGAATTTCAGATAACAGTAATTACAATAAAAGAACGGTTCCATTGGATATTATTGAAAATAATGCCCCAACCAGTCAGTCATTTGAAATTCTGATACCCTATACTATTCACTCTGATGGGAAAGTATACACTGCTGAAATTAAGGAGGAAAGCATTCCTGCCGTATTTGAGCATTTCTGCATACCCAAAATTGATACTGATGTATTCTTACATGCACACATCATTGATTGGGAAAAATATAAATTATTAGAGGGTGAGGCCAGCATGTTTATAGAGAATACTTTTCTGGGTAAATCAACGCTTAATTTATCTAATAAAGATACCTTGAGTTTATCTTTCGGGCGGGACAAAAACGTAATTGTGAGCCGCACAAAGCTTAAAAGTTATCAGAAAAAACAGTTCATTGGTTCTAACAAAACCGAGCAGTTTTCTTATGAAATTATAGCCCGCAATACCAAAAACGAAGCAATTAATCTGCTCATTGAAGACCAGTTCCCGATTTCTAATAACAAAGATATAAACGTGGAAGAAAAAGAGGCTCCCGAAGCAGAAATCAATACCGAAACAGGAAAAATCAAATGGCGGTTCAACCTCTCTCCCGCTAAGGAGCAAAAGTTTTCGTTGAAATACACCATAAAATCTCCTAAATCAGGATGGATTGTTGAGGATTTTAAATGATAGGGGTTTTCCGGGATATTGATATTGCAACAAATCTGAGCCAGGGCATTGCCCTGGCTCTACCCTTCAGGAGAAATGATACCAGCGTTTCTCTACCCCATCCTGCTAACAAACTTATTGCCCTTCATATAAAACCGATAAAGAAAATCTGCTCCTTGTGTTATGCCTATGCGGGTAGTAGTAACCACTTCAAAACTCTCATCTTTGGGTGGCAAACAATAAAATTTATCGGTATAGAGAGGCAAAAAGTTGAAATCCCTGCTAATGCCCATCGCTGTTACCAGTTTACCCGGCCCACTGCACAGGTTTTTTATATTTGTGGTTTTCCGTCTTTTCTGCATCAATTCTATACCCTCCACAGGCTCCAAAGCTCTTATCAATACAGCTTCTCCCACATCCTTATCACCACTTACGATATTGAAACAATGATACATTCCATAAATCAGATACACATAAGAAACGCCGGCACCTTCAAACATGGCTGCATTTCGTGGGGTCTTTTTCCGGTAGGCATGGCAGGCCGGGTCGTTATGCAGATAGGCCTCTGTCTCTACAATAATGCCTGAGGTGCGTCCTTCCGGGCTTTCATGCACCAGTGTACAACCCAGGAGTTTTTCGGCTAAGGTGAGGGTATTATATTTTTCGTAAAATTCTTTGGGAAGAATCTGCTCCATAAGTACTTTTGACAAAATAATTAATCCGAATGTATAACAAAATCCTTTGTTTTTTATTGCTCACGCAATGTTGCTTTGCGCAAAATTATCACCCAAAAGACTCTATCACTATTACAGGGACTCAATGGAAAACGCAGAAAATCGGTTATCGTATTCTCTGGAAAAACCATCATTTCAATCAGAAAGATTTATTTGAAGGCAATCAGATGATAAATATTCTGGAAACACCTCTGAAAAATAAAAAAATAAGATTCGGGCTGATAGCTGCCGACGAAATGAAAGCTGATACAGCCGCCATAAGATTGTTCCTGCCCACCAGTAAAATGGCTTTGGCAAGCCAAGCTATAGCGGCAGTAAATGCAGGCTTTTTTGATACCAAAAAAGGCGGAGCGGTTGATTTTCTGAAAATCAACGGTAAAATAATGGATACTACCCGTGTAGTAAATGTACCACGTTTACCTACTCATGCTATTTCAGCCCTAACCATTCATAAAAACAAAGTAAAAATCATTAAAGGCAAACCTGAGCGTGGCTGGGAAAAAGAATTAAAAGAAGATAATGTATTACTCACAGGCCCTTTACTACTACTGAACGGGCAAGCTCAGACTTTGGAAAAAACCGCTTTTAACAATAACCGCCACCCACGCACCTGTGCCTGTATTACCAATGATAAAAAACTATTGTTGATTACGGTTGATGGCAGAAGCAGCGAAGCTTATGGCATGACCCTGCATGAATTAACAGCAATTGCCAAAGCGCTCAACTGCAAGGATGCTATTAACTTTGATGGCGGTGGCTCAACAACGATGTATATTCAGAACCAGCCTGAAAACGGTGTGGTGAATTATCCGACCGACAATAAAATATTTGACCATGCCGGAGAACGCTCGGTAAGTAATATTTTTGTACTTTTGAAAAAGTAATTGACCGGCTGCGCCATTTTTTCTTATTGAATATTATTCCCAACACATTTTGAAGTCAGTTCAGTATAAATATCGCCCTGAGAATCTAACCATTTCAGAACCCAACAAGTACAAAGCCGAGAACCTGCAATCGGAAGAGATGATTCTGAATTTAGGCCCTCAGCACCCTTCTACGCACGGAGTTTTACGGTTGGAAGTGGTAACCGATGGCGAAATTGTAGTAGATGTGATACCTCATTTAGGTTATCTGCATCGCTGCTTTGAAAAACACGCCCAAAGCCTACCTTTCAATCAGATTATACCTTATGTAGACAGAATGGATTACCTGGGAGCGATGAATTCTGAACATGCCTATGTGATGGGGGTTGAAAAAATGCTGGGCATTGACAAGGATATTCCGAAAAGGGTAGAATACATCAGAGTATTGGTTGCAGAGCTCAACCGGATTGCTTCGCATTTTATAGCCATTGGTACTTATGCGCTTGATATAGGCGCCTATACGCCGTTTCTATGGCTTTTCCGTGACCGTGAGCATATTATGCGTTTACTGGAATGGACTACGGGTGCCCGTATGCTTTATAACTATATCTGGGTGGGTGGTCTTTTCTATGACCTGCCGGTTGGTTTTGAAGACCGTTGCAAATCATTTATTGATTATCTGAAACCTAAGCTGGTAGAATTACAGCAGTTGGTTATCGAAAACCATATTTTTATTAACCGCACAGCCAATGTTGCGGTGTTACCTCTGCCTGTGGCTATAAATTATGGCTGTACAGGCCCGGTACTGAGAGGCTCCGGCTTACGTTGGGACCTACGCAAAGTAGATGGGTATTCGGTATATCCTGAAATTGATTTTGATGTTCCTATTGGTAAGGGTGAAGTGGGCACAGTCGGCGACTGCTGGGATAGGAACAATGTAAGGGTACTGGAGTGCCACGAATCTATCAGAATCATAGAACAATGTCTGGAAAAACTTACTAAAGAGCACGTACGTACCAAAGAGTTTGACCCACAGGCAATGGTTCCTAAAAAAATCCGTCCTCCAAAAATGGATTTTTACTCACGTGCCGAAAGCACGAAAGGTGAACTGGGTTTCTTTTTCCGGACTGATGGCCGCTCAGATGTGCCAGTCAGAGTAAAAGCACGTGCCTGCTCATTTAATAATCTTTCGGTGCTGCCTGAAATTGCCCGCGGAGGAATGATTGCCGACTTAATAGCCGCCATCGGCTCAATAGATATTGTTATGGGCGAGGTTGACCGATAAACAAAGCGTTGATTTTTCTTAGTATCACCGAGCCAACTGCTATAATAAATTTAACTTTCGGGACAGTGTTCATAAATTTCAGTTCCTCCCATAAGCCTGTATCTCCATCTAAAAAACGAAAGACTCTGGCAGGAGGATTCTTACTATACAAGCTGGCAAAAATATCTGCTGCCGGGTGCCTCCTCTGCTCCAATACATTCAACAGTACGCTGGAATAGAATTTAAATCGTTTATGAAACCAGTTTTCTTTTACCTTTGGTGAGCCTGTTTCTTCCAGTGTTTCCACTATTTTTTTCAGCTTTCGTTGCGTGTTCTGAAAGGTATATCCTGTTGCAGGGTTAGTGTATCCTCCTGATGTGCCAATTCTTACCACATGCTTACTTGGATATTCATCTGTCGCCACATCGCTCATAGGTATTGCCCCTACCTCTTCATTAATAATTTTGTAGCCTGATGCACCCAATTGTCCGGTTATGAATTTGTGAAGTTCTATATCGTATTCATCGGCAGCTAAAAGTGTTTCACTGAAAAGCGTATATTCTACCAGGGCTTTGTGTTCATCAAAAGGAAGTATATAAATAAACCGGCAATCACCCTTCTGCTCAATATTGAAGTTCATCATTACCGGAAGCGCCGGATCAAAACAAGGTTTTTCTGTCTGAATCAGATAGCCTTTAAAATGTTGCAGCAGGTTATGATTGTATCTGAGTGTAAGGTCAAGTTTATAAGTGCTGTCAAAAACCAGACTGCCTTTTAATAATTCTCCGGTTTGGGTTTCTACAATGGCACCATCTGTATTTTCATTTATATTTCTGACCGAATCTTTCAGCCATTCTATGCCCTCATGTTTTTTTAGTTCAGCAACAACAGAATCATAAAAGTCAGCCCCTCTGATCAGCTTATACTGATAGCCCCCCATATCCAGCTTCTGCGCTTTTCCATAGGCATCGACCAGTTGTACGAAATCCCATTTCCGACACACAATGTCCTCAAACATACCGGGGCTTTGTTCCCAGAATGCCCAGGTTTTGTCATAGGTATTTTTCTCTTTGGGCTCTATGAGCAATACTGACTTGGCAGCCAGTTTACTTTTCTTCAGATAATAGGCTAAAGAAAGTCCTGACATCCCCCCACCGCAAATAATATAATCGTATTGCTTCATTAAACAAAAACCTCACAATTGCTTGTCAGGTTTATATTTTAAGTGATTAATTTTTATACATGCACATGTCTTTCGGCATGGTAGCTCGACCGAACCAGTGGTCCCGATTCTACATATTTAAGGCCTCTTCTCAAACCTTCTTCCCGATACATCGCAAAAGTATCCGGGTGAATAAACTCTATCACTTCGTGGTGCATTTTGGTTGGTTGCAGGTATTGACCCAGCGTCAGAATATCCAATCCGTTTTCGGCCAGGTCATCCATTGCTTTAAAAACCTCATCTTTGGTTTCTCCCAAACCTAACATAATACCCGATTTGGTACGTTTACCGAATTCTTTGGTTCTGCGGGTCTGTTCCAGACTACGGGCGTATTTCGCTTGCGGGCGGACATTGCGGTATAAGCGCTCTACGGTCTCCATATTATGTGAAACAACCTCCTGTCCGGCAGAAATCATACGGTACAGGGCTTCCCAGTTACTTTTTGTATCCGGTATCAGCGTTTCTATTGTTGTCTGCGGAGATTGGGTCTTCACAGCTCTTACAGTCTGGTACCAGATTTCAGCGCCTTTGTCTTTCAGTTCATCACGGTTAACAGATGTAAGCACGGCGTGTTTTACCTGCATCAATTGTATGGCTTCTGCCACACGGCGTGGTTCGTCAGTATCATATTCATTAGGGCGCCCGGTTGCAACTGCACAGAATGTACAGCTACGTGTACATACATTTCCTAAAATCATAAAAGTAGCCGTACCCTCGCCCCAGCACTCACCCATATTCGGGCAATTGCCAGACTGGCAGATGGTATGCAATTTATGTTCATCAACCAAACTACGTACTTTCTTGAAATTTTCGCCAATAGGAAGCTTAACCCTCAACCAATCAGGGCGGCGAGTTCGTTGTTCGGTACTTACAACGGGTGTATCTATCATGTTTTTAAAAACTAAAGTGGCAGGCTAAAGCCCTAAGAAGCTACAAAAGTATGAGTTTTTCATACGCTGTAAAACAATTTATTGCAGATTACTTTTTCTTCTTTTGTTTTTTGTTACCAATATAGACTGTCAGGTAACCTGCACTATAGAAACGAGAATTGGTAGTCAATTGGTTCGACATAATCTCAGGAGTTTTACTGAAAAGTTCTGTGGTGATACCCAATTCAAAACCTGTCAGGTTGTTTCCGAATGTATTTACATCGATATTTGCAGCTAATTTTAAATGTACTCCGGGTATCATTTTCATTCCGACAAAGAAATCCTGCCAGATACCGGCCGAACCTTGTATTCTGTTGATTTCTTTATGAATATTTGGGTCAAACTGAACCACATCTACCGCTCCACGGCCATTACGGTCATATTTGATATAATAGGGTTTCTGAAGACCAAACGAAGGCCCTGCGGCAACTATCACACTTATGCCAATGCCATCATCACCGTTTTTCTTGAAAAATACTATCTCTCTGCCGTATTCAGGACGCAGCGAAAAGAAATAATTTCTTTTACCATAAATAAAACGATTAGCAATACTTGTAGGCTCTGACTTCTCTTTAGGGTTTTTGATATTTACGGCTTCAAAGGCAATATACTGATGAACAGGGTTCCATTTGTAGGTGCCGATAGCTTTTGAATGACGCACAACCAAACCACCCAACAAACCTGAATTGGTATTGGTGGTCAACCCATAAGCCAGCATCTTATAATCTTCTTTTTTGGCCTCAGTCTTTTTAGAGTCCGGCTTGCTTGTTGCAGAAGATTTTCTTTGTGCAAAAGTGCTTGTTGCTGCAAGCAAAAGCATTAAACTAAGTACACCTATTTTCATGGGGAAAAAATTTACAGCCCACCTATTACCGATATTAATAGCTAAAGATAGATTTATTTTTATAATAACTAACATTAAAATTGATAAAATTGTTAAGGAAAAGATGATTCTTTTGGAAATACTTATTTTCAACGTAATTTTGAGGGGTATTATTCAACAGAATCGGATAATTTCTTTAAAATTCACTAATAAAAATGCCTACTTCAAAAATCCTTTATCTTGGCGAGCTTCGTACACAAGCTACACACCTGCAATCAGGCACTGAAATCATTACAGACGCTCCTGTCGATAACCACGGAAAAGGCGAAGCATTTTCTCCTACCGACCTAACGGCTACATCGCTGGGCAGCTGTGCCATGACAGTAATGGGAATTGCCGCACGCCGCGATGAAATTGACTTTACCGGCTCTGAAGTAGAAGTAACTAAGGTGATGTCAACTGAGTTACCGCGTAGAATTGTGAAAATCGAAGTAAATTTCACGATGCAGACACCCGAAGAATTAAGTGAAGAAATAAAGCAGAAGTATATACGTATTGCCTATACCTGCCCGGTAGCCCATAGCCTGCACCCCGATATTGAGCAGGTACTCAACTTTAAATGGCATGTAGCCCAACCGGCTTAAAAAAATAGAGGGAGGCATACTTGCTTCCCTCTTCAATTATTTACGCTACCTGTTTCACAATTTCATCAAATCTGATGTCAAAATGCGAGGCATCATAGGTACACTCACCATTCTGAATCAATAATACCTGTGGTGAGGCATGTTCAATATCAAAATCTTCGGCAATTTTATTTGAAATGCTCCTGAATCTCAGCAAATCGAGATAAAATGGCTCAATACTCTTTGCCTTGTCAGGGTCCCATGCTCTTTCGATTCTGCTTAGAGAGGCCGAACTGATAGAGCAGGTAGTGCTGTGTTTGAAAACTAACACCGGATGATTAAAAGACTTTTGCCTGATTTCTTCTAGCTGTGCTTCGTTGTTAATCGTATGCCAATTCATTTTTATTCTACATTAATTCTACTCCTTTAACCAAAAGGAATACATAAAAGTTTCTGAAAATGAACAGAAAGGGAGAGGTAATCAGGATAAATAGTTACGGTAGATAATAATCAGTTGATAGCGAAGATTCAGAATTCGCAGGGCTATCATCTTCACTATATTGGTATTCCGCAGGAATTTCACGAATTTGGATACAATGCCCACGTAGTTCGGCTCTGCAGATTTATCGTTCCTGCTGACAGCAATACTCCAGGTGATACAATAGTATGCCAGAGCATTGGTAACGTCCATGATTGAATGCACAATCGGGTTCTGATTAATAAAGTGAAACTCACTGTAGAATACATCTTTTATCAGAATAAGTGTCACACCCGTTACGCCTATCCAATAACTTTTCTTATTTACCGGACGGAATAAACCCAAGACAATTAATATAAACAACTCGAAAGCGTAAAGAACCGTGACCACAAAAACTGTGTCCGGTATAACCTTCAATAAAACAAAGCCGAAAAAGAAAAAAACGAAGCCTGCTGGAATAGCCAACTTTAGCAGATTTTTTCGCCCAAGGCTATATACGTGTGTTCCTTCTCTCTGAAAAACAATGATATATATCAGATGCACTATACAGGCCAGCGTTATTTGTGCCAGCTCACCATTACCTCTGTAATTAAGAAAAATAGAAATATCAGAAAACCCGCCTAAAATACAGGCAAAGTACATTAATCTATCTACACCTGTTGTTTCCCATTTGCGTGCATATCCATAAAATACGCCGATGAGAGGCATCAGCATTGTTGTACCCACAAGCAGCGCTATGCGGTTCCCGTTCAGAAACACATAGATATTGACTATTACTAATATAGCTAATAATATAGTAATAACTCTTTGCATGAGTAAGAAAACAATTGTATATGGTTTGGACTAAAAATTAAAACAATGCTGTTAAAAATACGTTCCTGAATCTCCTGACAATGATAAGATTTAAAAACTTGAATATCAAATATTTAAGAAGGTTTTCATTAGACTATTTTTTGACAGAATGCTTCATGGCTTACACTCTATCAAAAGACGTGCTAAATATATAGCATCTGCCTGATAATTTAAAAAAAAATATTAAAAACTTTTCAAACGGATGCACAAAATGCTTTTTTTTCATCCACTTATCCACATTTTGACTCCATTTATCGGTTATGAAAGGTTTTACTGAATATTGGTACATTTTTTGACAATCTTTACTTCCGAAAAATAGTCCCTATTTTAGAGTAAAATTAGCCATTACGATAACCTAAAAATCAATTTTATGAAAGATTTGCCAAAACAAATGTTGTATGTGAACGACGTTTTCAGTACAGCTCGTGACCTCGGCCTTATTCAAGTAAAAGCACAGCAAGATGAAGAATCAAGCCGTAAGATTTCTATAGACGGTAAATCTTACATCAGTTTTATGTCTAATAACTATCTTGCCTTTGAAAACGATGAGAGGGTGAAAGAAGCAGCAATTGAAGGCATTCGGAAGTACGGTATGCAAACATCTATTTCAAGAATGTATATGTCGTTTGACCACTACCTTGAATTAGAAGACAAATTAGAAAAGATTTTTGGTTTACCCACATTTCTTGCATCCAGCACCACACTTGGGCATTTTGCCTACTTACCTGTTATCGTCGGAAGAAACGACGCTGTAATCATGGATCAGTTTGTTCATGAGAGCGTTCAGTTGGCGGTCAGTACCTTAAAAGCTGATGGCTACCATGTTGAGATGATCAAGCATAGCCAGATGGAAATGCTTGAGCGACGCATTAAAATTTTAAGCGAGAAGTACGACAACGTCTGGTATATGGCAGACAGCGTATACTCAATGCACGGAGACGCAGCCCCGATGAAAGACATCGAAACGCTGTTGAATACTTACGATAAGTTTAAGGCCTATATTGATGATGCACACGGCATGAGCTGGATTGGCGAGCATGGCAAAGGATATGCCCTGCACCACATTCCGCACCATGAAAAAATGTATGTCATTACCTCTCTTAATAAAGGTTTTGGTGCCTTCAGTTCGGCGTTGGTGTTCCCGAACAAGCTTACCAAACAAACAGTTTATAATTGTGGTGGTGCGCTACGGTTCTCGGCCCCTACTTTACACGCCGGCATTACTGCCGCCTCTTGCATTGCTGATATTCATTTATCTGATGAAATCTATGAAAAACAATTACGCCTGAGCGAACTCATCTCGGTGTTTAAGCAAAAAGCAAAAGAGTTAGACCTGCCCATCATTAATTATGCACATACGCCACAGTTTTTCTTAGGGCTGGGTAGCGTAGAGTTATTGATTCGTTTTTCACAATTCCTGATGAGCAAAGACTTCCTCTTAAGCCCCTCAACAGTACCGGCAGTACCTGTAAAACATTCTGGTTTCAGAATATCACTAAGCCTGTATCAGACTGTAGATGACGTAAAGAATCTGCTTGACCTCCTGGCCGAATATATTGAAGTATTGGAAAAAGAAGGTTCATTCAATAAAGAACAGGTATTGAAAGGCTTTAAAATGAGCGACAGACATCGCCATATTGTACAATAGCCCTTCAGATTTACCTGCATAAACTAAGACCTCTCCCGCTGACAGCCTGAGAGGTTTTTTTGTCTGAACTCTGATTTACCTGATTAACTGATTTATCCTTAGTGAGTTAAGCGTTTGCCCTTGACTAATATAGGTAATATACTGTTTAAAATCAGTGTAATCATAAAATCAGGGTAATCAAAGTTCAATACGGGCATCTTAGTATATTAATAAATTTATCTTTCTTTTATCCAATTCTTTAGGCTCATCATCAATTTTTACCTATCTTTAACAGCAGAAACAATTACTACAACAAACAATTAAGTATTTTTACTTAAGCCCTTACGCACCAAAGATTATTAAATGAGCCTTAATACCGACAACATCCGCTTAGTATTCGGATTAAAATTAAAACAACTGCGAATTGACAAAGGTATGTCACTGACTGACCTCGCCCAGAAATCGGGTCTGTCGATGTCATATATTAATGAAATTGAGAAAGGAAAAAAATACCCCAAATCGGATAAAATTGTAGCTCTGGCCGATGCCATAGGTGTGGAATACGATAGCCTGGTTTCGCTGAAACTCAATAAAAAACTCGAACCAATTTCCGAATTACTGAATTCAAATTTCCTGACCGAACTCCCTTTTGAAATTTTTGGTATCTCACCTGCCGACCTCCTTGAACTTCTCTCCGGTGCTCCTACCAAGCTCAGTGCTTTTATCAGTACTATCATTGAAATAGGGCGTAATTATAATATGACCGTCGAGCAGTTTTATTTTGCAGTGCTGCGGTCGTATCAGGAAATGCACGATAATTATTTCCCGGAGCTGGAAGAGGCAGTTGACAGATTTTTAGGAGAAAATAAAATCGGCCCTGACCAACAGGTAGATGAGTTTTTCTTATCGAATCTGCTGACAGATAAATACGGATTTACGATAAAGTATTTCGACGAAGACGATTACCCCCACATTGCCAATATCCGCTCAGTGTTTTTGCCCAAAACCAATACACTCTTAATTAATAAACGTATTACCTCTGATCAACGGGCTTTTACGCTGGGCCGCGAACTGGGCTTCTTGTATATGAAGCTCAAAGACCGCCCATATACCTCATCATGGGTGGAAGTAAAGTCGTTTGAGCAGATTCTGAATAATTTCAACGCCTCTTATTTTGCAGGGGCG
>CALRLN020000065.1:0-15510 GCA_943368675.1 Chitinophaga pinensis
AGCTACCTGCCCCATCGGAACAGTTGTTTGGTATAATGCGGCTACTGGCGGAGACTACATTGGGACAGGAAACAATGTAGCTCCGACTCCGACTTCAAACACTACTTATTATGCCGCCTGTGAAAATGGTAATTGTAAGAGTGAACGAGTAGCTACCAGTGAAGTAATCATCACCGAACAGGCACTCAAACCAACCGGAGTTGCAGTAGATAAAACAGCTATTTGTAGTGGCACAAGTATTAACTTAACAGGCAACTGTGCTATCGGAACCCTTACCTGGTATGATCAGGAATATGATGGTGTAGCTATTGGTACCGGAAATAATCTGAGCCTGATACCAGAGTATAGTTATACCTATTATGCCGCCTGTGAAAATGGCATTTGTATAAGCCAGAGAATCGCTACCAGTTATGTATATGTCACCATCCAACCAACCAATCCAACTGATGTGTCGGTAAGCGAAACAGCTATTTGTAGTGGTACATCTGTTAGTTTATTCGCATTTTGCGAGGTTGGTGACCCAATATGGTACACACAGGCTTCAGGAGGTACAAGTATTAATTCAGACTATCCGTTCAGCCAGACTCCAATGACTACTACCACCTATTATGTGGCTTGTGAAAATGGTTCTTGTGTTAGCGAAAGAATAAGCGCAGGTGAGGTAGTAGTAACCGCTCAACCAACCAACCCAACCGGAGTTTCAGTTGATAAGACAGCTATTTGCAGTGGTACGAGCATTACTTTAACAGCTAATTGCGCTATTGGTACGCTCACCTGGTATAACGATTCAATTGCCGATACAAGCATCGGAACGGGTAGCGGCCTAAGTGTAACGCCAACAGATACTTATACTTATTATGCCGTTTGTATCAACGGTGATTGCAAGAGCGAAATGGCCAATACCGATATGGTTGTTGTAACTACTCAACCAACTAATCCTATTAATGTGGCATCGTATAACTCTGCTGTTTGTAGTGGTGAGCCTGCTAACTTGTCAGCCAACTGTGCTGTTGGAGAAGTAGTGTGGTATAACTCTGCTACAGCCACCACTGCTTTAGGTACAGGAGAATACTTTGACCCTACTCCTACATCAAATACAACCTATTATGCAGCCTGTGAGAATGGCAGTTGCAAAAGCGAAAGAGTAGCAACGGAAGAAGTAATTGTAAGGCCAACCCCTGCTAAACCATATGACCTTGATCAGGGAACCACAACCATATGTACTGGCGGAGCTGGTCTTTTTCTGACAGGATTCTGCACCAGCGGAACTATAAAATGGTATGCGTCAGCTACTGCTACTACTGCTGCTGCAACAGGATCATATACGCTTTTGTTTCCGACTGAAAACACTACTTACTATGCTGCCTGCGAAACTGATTTCTGCCAAAGCGAAAGAGTCGCAATGAAGCCGATAGTAGTGTATACAACACCTGTAAATCCTACGGGGTTATCTGTCAGTAAAACAGCCATCTGCATCGGAGACAGTGTTACCTTATCGGCTACTTGCTCTATAGGCGATGTAAAATGGATAAGAGCCTATACAGCCGGCGGAGTGGAACAATATGATCTTGTGCCAACTCACACACCTACTGAAAATAGTGTATATTATGCTTACTGCATGAATGGAACTTGTATCAGTGAATATTTGCCTACTTCTCAGGTAGTAGTAAGTGAGCAACCAACTATCCCGACTAATTTATTTCAGGGCGGAACACAGCTTTGTGATAATACAGGTATTTATTTAAATGCTTCATGCGCTACAGGTATCATTACCTGGTATAACTCAGCAACCGGAGGAACGGCATTGGGAACCGGAGAGTTTTTTATTGGTCGACCAACCACAACGACAACCTACTATGTTGCCTGCGAGAATAATAATTGCAAAAGCGCAAGAGTGGCTTTGAATGAGATAGTGGTTTATCAGCAACCAGCCAATCCAACAGGCGTTTCTGTAAGCAAAACGGCTATTTGTAACGGTGAAACTATTACTTTATCAGGCTCATGTTTAATCGGAACCTTACATTGGTATAAGACCAGTATAGACCACGATACAACTTTTACCTATAAGCCAAAGGTAAACACGGTTTATCATGCTACTTGTGGGAATGTGCAATGTTTTAGTGAAAGTGTAGCTACTGCTGAAGTAGTGGTAACTCAACAGCCAACTAATCCAACAAATGTTGGGGTGAGCAGTGATATTATTTGTAAAGGTGAGGATATTACATTAACAGCGAATTGTACCGTGGGTACAGTGACCTGGTATACCTCTTCAACAGGTACAACAGTTGCAGGTTCGGGGAATAATCTTAATCAGACTCCCGCTTCAAATACCACTTATTATGCCTCTTGTGTCAATGGAATATGCAGCAGTCAAAGAGTTGCCACTAATACTATCACGATAAAACTAAAACCGGTAACACCGGTTATTTCAGGCAGAAGCGCTATTTGTAATGGTGAAAGTGTAACGCTATCGGCTTCTGTACCTGCAAGTGACCCGGGCTCTGTAATTCATTGGTCAGGTGGCAAAACGGGGATATCCATCAATGTTTCTCCGGTAGTTACCACCAGTTATAAAGCGGTGGCAAATTATGACGGCTGCAATAGCGACTCCTCTGCCGTATTTACCCTTGTTGTTAACAGGGTGCCAGAACAACCAACTATTACAGCTGATAATGCTACGATTTGCAGGGGTACCAATGTAGTATTAACCGGGCAGTGTTTAAGTACTAATGACAGTTTTTACTGGAGCAATTCAGTTATGACAAATGGTGATGCGCCGGCTGTGTATTATAAAAGTACGAGGCTCATTACAGAGCCGGGTACATACAAAGGCTGGTGTGAATCGAATACGGGTTGCAAGGGAGTGGAAAAGAGCATCACCATTACAACAGGTACAAACTGTGGTGGTAAAAACTTCATAACTGTTACGCCTGCTAAACCAGTGATTTGCCCGGGTTCATCGGTTACCCTGACTGCTGCCGGTTGTATCGGGACGGTAAGCTGGCTTGGTGGAGTAAGCACTCAGACAGGTTCAGCTATTACAATAAACCCGTCAGCCAGTGCTACCTATTTTGTACAGTGTAGTGCAGGTGGTTCTGCTACGGTTGATATTACCCTGGTTGCTCCAACCGTAGCGATGAGTACGAATATTACAACAGGCACAGAGTTTATTAAAGCAGCAAACAGTATCGAATCAGATAAAAAAATAGGAGACCCTGATTTTACCCCTGCACCCGTTGTTACTTTTGAGGCAGGTAAATCTATCACTCTGAAACCCGGCTTTATGGCCGATTCGCGAAGCGTATTTAAGGCAGAGATTAAGGGGTGTAATTAGCAAAGGGTTTGGTGCATAGGGCATGGAGCATAGGGTAGAAATATTTTCCCCCTTTCCCCGTATCCTCTGCTCCTTGCAAAAAAATACTTAAGGAAATGTTAATCTTTTTGACCCAATCAGTTTTCTTCTTTACTTTGCCTTTTTAATAAAGCATTCATGAAGAAGATATATTTATTGTTTATCTGTGTGCTAAGTGCACAATTAACTTTTGCTCAGGGTATTGTCTGGGAAACAGATATAGAAACTGCTTTCAAAAAAGCCAAAGAAGCTAATAAGCTGGTTTATGTAGAATGCTATCTGCCCACTTGTCCGGTATGTATGAGTTTTGAGCCTATACTTAAATCGGCCAAAGTAGGGGAGTTTTTTAATAAGAATTTTATCAATTATAAATTGAATGGTGAAAAAGCCGAGCAGGTGAAGTTTCTGAATAGTAAGAATATCAATCTGCCAAATTTTCCGATGTTCCTGTTTTTTGACCCCAATACTGATTTAGTACATCAGGCGGAGGCGGGAGAACCTAAAGAAGAGAGCGTAATTAATATAGGCAAAACAGCACTTGATCCTGAAAAGAGGTCATCAAACTATAAGAATCGTTATGAGGCCGGAGACAGAGATTTAAACTTTCTGATTAGCTATGCCTATTATAGTCGTGTTGTGAGAGATACTGCTACCAATCTGGCTGTTGCGCGGGCGGTTTATGATGCCTTCCCAAAAAATGATTTGCATAGCCCCATCAGTTGGGCAATCACCAAAAAGATAGTAGAAGATGTTGACAATGGTTTTGCACAATACTGGCTCGATCATGTAGCCGAAGCCAGGCAATTTGAAGTTAGTGGAGGGCATCCGAATGGAGAACAGAATGTATATGGGGTCATTATTCAGAACTCCTTGTATAGCCAGAGAGGGCAGTCCTATTCTTCTGCTAAACTTAAAAAGATAAGAGAGTATATGACTAAGGTGGGCTTTGGGCAATATGCCGAGGGTGCTACCTGGCAACAGGAAGCTAAAGCTTTGGTAAGGGAAGGTCATACAGACCAGGCTATGGTAGTAGTTGACAATTTTGCCAAAAAACTAGCCACTAATGGCGCAGCACTGACTTTTATCGCCTCTTTTGTTTTAGATATTACCACAGAGAAAACCTATATTCCTCAGGCACAAAAGTACCTGACTCTAGGCAAACCTCTTCTGAAAGACAATGGCCAATTGACAGAGTATTATTACCAATCTGCCCGTCTGCAACAAAGAAAGGGCGATGTAGCGGCTGCCAGAAAAGAAATATCGGAAGCGAAAAAATATGCTACGCTTGGCAAGTTGGATTTAAAGAAAATCAATGATTTGGAAGGGACGTTGAAGTAATCAAAACTTCCTCAACCCACTCAAATAAGCAGGGCCGCCTAATGCTCGCATCTGGCGGGCAATCTGTCCTGTGCGCCGAACTACATACGGACCCGGCTTAGCAATAGACCATTTACGGGGGTTTGGTAATACTGATGCTATTCGTGCGGCTTGTTCACGACTTAGATTGAGAGCTGATTTTCCGAAATATCGTTTCGAGGCTTCTTCAACGCCAAAGGTCATATCGCCTGTTTCAGCTACGTTGAGATATACCTCTAAAATCCGTTGCTTACCCCATATAAGTTCTATCAGGACCGTAAAATACACCTCAATGGCTTTTCTGATATAGCTTCGGGTTTGCCATAAAAACACATTTTTGGCTACCTGTTGAGAGATTGTACTGGCTCCACGTATTTTCTTGCCTTTCAGGTTGCGGTTAAAGGCAGTATTCATTGATTTAAAATCGAATCCGTAATGTTCCGGAAAAAGCTGGTCTTCAGCAGCCACTACTGCCAGAGGAGCTTCTTTTGATATTTTGTCATAAGGGGTCCAGTCATAGTAAATCTTACTGTTTTCTCCCACAGCTATGGCTTCTATTTTTCTCGAAAGCATTGTAAAAGTGAAAGGAATCGGTACAAATTTGAACAGGATAACGGCTCCTATAGAGGAGGCAAAGAAAAATATGATGAACCTGATAAGAGTACGCTTTAATCTCACCCAGATATTAGCCAACCGGGGTTTAGATTTGGCAGGTGCTGCTTTAACAGAAGGAGTTTTGCTTCGGAATGTATTCTTAGCCATTGGCTGTAGGTTAGATTTTTAAATGGTTTAGGTTATTGTTACAAAAATCGTAAAATTTTGGATTTACACAAACCATTTACCTTTTGCTACTAATTGTACTTTACCACCTACCTGTAATTTATAATTATTATCTTCCCTTAATTCGCCTCTGATACTGATTAATGAAGGGCGATTCATTTCATATCCCTGTTCTACAAATTTATGAATCATGGGTAGTTCGTATTTAAGAAGATAGGCCAACAGACATGAGTTGGCGCTCCCGGTTGCGGCATCTTCAACAATTTTATCGTTTTCTAAACAAAACATACGTGCATGCAAGTGATTCACGTCTGCATGGGTTTCGTCTGTAAAAGCAAAGAAAGCTACTGTAAGGCCGTCAGGCGAATTGCTTTTGTAAAGTTTGTTTTCTACTAACCACTCCTTAATTGCTATATCATCCAGATGCATTTCCTGTACTGCTCTTAATGTTTTAACCGGAATAATGAGATAGGGCAGTCCGGTTGAAACAAGCTGTATCGGCATTGTTTCGTCTATATCCTCTGCTTTTATACCCAATATTGAGGCAATATCAGATTGGAAAGCTTCGCCAAAAGTTGGATTGCTTATTTCAAGCCAAAGCTTGTCATGCTCTACGTTTACAGGTATTTTCCCCACTTTCAGATTCAGCGTTACCTGGGTTTCAGACTCTTTCATCAAGATAAATGCAGTGCCGAGAGTCGGGTGCCCTGCAAATGGCACTTCGTACTCAGGGGTAAAGATTTTAACATCATACGCACCCTCCACAGCTTCATCCGAGATGATAAATGTTGATTCCTGAAAACCGATTTCACGGGCTATCCGGAGCATTTGCTCATCAGTTAAGCCTTTGGCATGTTGAAATACGGCTAATTGATTTCCCTGATATTTTTGTTCGGCAAATACATCGACAATAGAAAAGTCTAATTCCATGGCTTTAAATTTAAGATTTACAAAAATAGAGTTTTCTATTCAAATTAATGCTGAAAGGTGGATTTGGATAGAAGAATCAGATTGAAAACGAAATATCCCCGAAAATGGGTGATTGGTTGTACATATTTTTTTATTTATTTGCCGAGCTTCTTACAAGTCCTGTTATTTATTTAATCAACATTCTCTAAAATCATGAAAAAGACATTTCTACTTGCTATTGCCCTGCTATTAGCAGGCTTAACGACATTTGCTCAGGGAGACCTGACAGCGGCTCCTGACGGGGGCAATAAAAAAGCAACAGTATCAGAACAAATTGGTTTAGTAAACATAACTATTAGTTATGGTCGACCCGGTGTAAAGGGTCGTGAAGGCAAAATCTGGAATACACCTGTGGCTCATTATGGTCTGGCTGATCTGGGTTTTGGCACCAGTAAAGCTGCTCCGTGGCGTGCAGGTGCTAACGAAAATACTACGATTAGTTTTTCAGACCCTGTAAAAATAGAGGGTCAAGACTTAGCCGCAGGCACCTATGGTTTCCATATTATTTTAGGCGAGACCGACAACATTCTCATTTTCTCAAAAGCTAACAATTCATGGGGTAGTTTTTATTATGACCCGGCTCAGGATGCGTTGCGGGTAACGGTAAAAAGCCAGCCTTTGGATAAAAGTGTAGAATGGCTGAAATATGAGTTCATGAATCAGACAGACAACTCAGCAACTATTGCTCTGCTATGGGAAAAACGAATGATACCCTTTAAGATAGAGGTTGATTTACATAAAATTCAGTTGGCTTCGTTTAGAAATGAACTCCATACCAAACCCGGCTTTAAATGGCAGTCGTTTGTGCAGGCGGCCAATTATTGTATGCAGAATAACATAGAATTAGAACAGGCACTTGCCTGGGCTGATGAAGCAATTACAGCCCGTTTTGTTGGGCAGAAGAATTTTCAGACCTTAAGTACGAAGGCCTCAGTCCTAGCCAGATTAAACAGACTGGGAGAAGCCAAAGCTCTGATGGATGAGGCCGTTCCGATGGGTAATATGATAGAATTGCATCAGTATGGGCGTGTATTAGTAGGAATGAAACAGAAACAGGAAGCACTGAAAGTTTTTAAAGCCAATTATGACAAAAATCCGAATCAGTTTACCACCAATGTGGGTTTGGGAAGAGGCTACTCTGCTAATGGTGATTATAAAAAAGCGCTGGAGTATATGAAAATAGCCTTAACCCAGGCGCCGGATGATTTGAATAAGAACAGTGTAGAAGCCATGATTAAAAAATTAGAAGAAGGGAAAGACGTTAATTAATGTTAATCAACAAATATTGAGTCATTTGCTTCTTCGGTCTATTTCAAAGTCTCATACGAATTGGTAACTTTACACGTTTTATGAACCGTTGAGTTTTATTTTTAACAAACTATATCAAATATCTATGAAAAAAATAGCATATATGCTTCTGACTATGGCTGTCATGACAGCTTGTACCAGAAGAGCCTCTGTGAGTACCACATCCACACAAAAAGATAATCTTTATCAATTCTCTGTTGATTTAACTAAAGTTGAAAACGATAAGCTCGAGGTTTCTTTAATTGCGCCCAAAATCAGTGCAGACAAGATAACTTATTTTTTGCCTAAAATAGTACCAGGTACTTATGCCAATTATGATTTCGGTCGCTTTGTAAGCAACTTTAAAGCTTATAATGCGAAAGGGGATACTTTACCGGTTGTCAGAACTGATATTAACAGCTGGTCAATCAGTAATGCCCAAAGCCTTCATAGAATTACTTACAAAGTAGATGATACATGGGACTCACCGGAAATTAAAGGAGAGAAGATTTTTGAACCCGCCGGCAGTGATATTGATGCTAACAAGAAATATGCTGTGAATACCTTCTGCTTTTTCGGCTATTTTGATGGTATGAAAAAAGTACCTTATCAGGTTTCTTTTACCAAGCCTGAAGGTTTCTACGGTGCCACATCTATGAACTTTGCTTCTACTACTGCAACGAATGATGTATTTGAGGCAGCCGATTATATGGATTTGTCTGATGCGCCTATTCTCTATACGCGCCCTGATACCACTGTGTTAAAAATCGGTGGTGCAGATATTCTGGTGTCTGTGTTCTCGCCCAACAAACAGGCTAATTCAAAGGAAATCGCCGCTAACATTAACTCAATGCTTAATGCGCAGAAAGAATATTTAGGTGGTAAATTACCTATTCAGAAATATGCCTTTCTGATTGTATTGTCTGATAATCCTAATCTGATGAGCTATGGCGCTTTAGAACACTCGTATTCTTCTTTCTATTATCTGCCCGAAGGAACTTCAAAAGAGTTATCGCAGACAGTAAAAGATGTGGCTTCGCATGAGTTTTTCCATATCATTACGCCTTTGAGTATCCACTCAGAAGAAATCGGCGATTTTGACTATAATACACCTAAGATGTCGAAGCATCTCTGGATGTATGAGGGAGCAACTGAATATGCTGCAGGACATATGCAGATTAAATATGGCTTGATTGATATGCCTCAGTACCTGGATATGTTGCGTCAGAAAATGACAACCATGAAAATGATGAATGATAAACTGCCATTTACTGAAATGAGCAAAGGCGTATTGGATAAATACAAAAATCAGTATATGAATGTATATAACAAAGGCGCTTTGATTGCTCTATGCTTAGATATTAAGCTACGTCAGTTATCAGATGGTAAAGCCGGTACTCAAACGCTGATGCGTGATCTGGCTAAAACTTATGGCAAGACACAATCATTCAAAGACGATGAGTTATTTGATAAAATTACGGCATTAACCTACCCGCAAATCCGTGACTTCTTCGCTAAATATGTTGAAGGTCCTGAACCATTGCCATTGGCTGAAACACTGCAACTAGTAGGTATTGAGTATCTGCCTGAAGCAACTATCAAGAAAATCAGCCTGGGAGGTATCAGCTTAGGATTCAATGCACAAACCAAACGCATCAAGATTGGCAATGTGAGCAAAATCAACGAGTTTGGCAAGAAGATGGGGTACCAGTTAAATGATGAGATTGTATCCTTGAATGGCCAACCGTTTGATATTCAGAAAGCACAGCATATTCTGGATGATTATAATAATAATACTAAAGAGGGTGACATGGTGACAATGGAAGTTGCCCGCAAGAATAGTGATGGTAAGGAAGAGATAATCAAATTGTCTTCTCCGGCTATGGTCGTTGATGTAACAGAGAAAAACGTGTTGAAATTAGTTGATAATCCAACAGCGGCGCAATTGAAATTAAGAAAAGACTGGTTGAGTACTGAAAAATAATCAGGGCATTCCAACCTTTTTAAAAGAGTTACAGTCAAGGGTGTAGAAGCGATTTTTACACCCTTGTTTATTTATAGAAGAATCCTGTTGTATTTCAGGATTATATTGAGAATATCCTGATGGTGTAAAATTAAAATCGCGGCATACCGTTAGTCATTTTTGAACGTCGCCTTTACACCCTGAAAAGATTGTGAGTAAAATAGTAAAAAAAAGCCTTCTTTATTCCTTACTCGGAATAGCTGCTGTAGCCTGTACCAATACCGTTCCTGAACCTTCACCATTTGAATCAGTTGTTGAGCAACTAGCAGTCAGAATGGCCGAAAAGCCTTCTACCAAACCTCCTGTTAATAAAACTGATGTATTAGTAGTTCAGCCGGATACGCTTAAATCTTCGGTTATTAAGAATGATTCAGGGGTGCATATTTTTAATTTTTACGCAATTACACCGCCTGATATTAATTTTCACTTCCCTTCGCACAGTATAGTAATGATGCCGGTAAGCAATGTTGGGGTCGATAAGGGCATAGCAAATAGTTTTTGTGAATACTGGTTATATACGAAAGCAGGTGAACTGGTCTGCTATTGTAAAAATACCGTGAGCGGTTTACATCCGGTTTATGGCAATAGCTTCAATGCTAATAACCACCTGGAGGAATTCAAAAAGAAGATTGGCTATGGCGAGTACCGTCTGGTATACAAAAACATCTCTAAAGCGCCTGTGAAACAGGATTTGATTTTTGGCCTTATAGCCAACAATGGGAAAGACCAGATTGATACAAAAGTGTTGAGTGGAGAGACAAAAGAATACTGGATAAGTATTTATCCTTCCACCAGTGAATTTAAGCTGAATAATAACAATAAAGAGCCGATGTGATTATATTTAAGCTGATTTGTCAGGAAGAGACAAGGCCCTGTCTCATGATTTCAACAAAGCAGGGGTTCAAAATTTTGAACCCCTGCAAGTTAGATGAGAATTAAAGTACATTCCTAGCTATTCTGATACGCTTTCAAAGCCTCAACTAAAACACCGTTCTCGGCGTCAGTACCAATAGAAATACGGATACATCCCTCACATAACTGTACATTAGAACGGTCTCTGGTAATGATTTTTCTGTCAATCAGGTATCTGAATACAGCCTTGGCATCGTCAAATTTTACTAACAGCTGATTTGAATCTGTTGGGTAAATATGTTTTACCACCGATAAATCACCTAAAAGATTAATTAAATTTTCACGGGCTTTCAGAATTTCTTTTACATAGTTATTCTTTTTCTCCTCATTATCCAGCGCCTCTAAAATTAAGGTTTGGGTAACTGCATTGAGGTTATATGGATACTTGATTTTATTCAGAATCTTAATTAAATCTTCAGAAGCAAAGGCCATTCCGAAGCGTAATGCGGCCAGCCCCCATGCTTTAGAGAAAGTCTGTAATACTACCAGATTCGGGTAATTATCTAATAGTTTGGTGAATGATTCGGCCTCGGTAAAATCAATATAGGCTTCATCAACTATCACTAATCCGGTTTTGAAATTATCAAGAAGTTGAATAACTGATTCTCTCTTTGCTAAATTCCCTGATGGATTATTAGGTGAACATACCCAGATTAATTTTGTATGCTCATTAACGGAACTCAATACAGCCTCAACATTTATCTGAAAATCAGGGGTGAGTGATACTGGAATTACAGGAGTATTCTGAATATCAGCACATACTTTATACATACCATACGTAGGCGGCATTGTGATGATATTGTCTTCCTTTGGTTCGCAGGTAGCACGAATCAATAAGTCAATAGCTTCATCAGAGCCATTGCCCAGGAAAATCTGACCCGTGCGAACACCTTTTATGACTGCCAGCTTTTCTTTGATTTCTGACTGATAGGGGTCTGGATAGCGGTTATAATTCCCGGAAATAACTGCCCCGAAAGGGTTTTCATTGGCATCTAAAAAGATACCCTCTTTTCCGGTATATTCATCACGTGCAGAGGCATAAGGTGTTAATGTAAGAATATGAGGGCGAATAATATTACTTAATGAGAACATGGAAATAAAGTCTTGAACTATGATTTAACTGATTTAATGATTAGTATGATTCTGAAATGAACTTTTGAAAAACATGATTTAAAACAATAAGAGATTTAATAAAAGATAATTCCATTAAAATCAGGGCAATCATTAAATCAGTTAAATCAAAGTTCAGGACAATCATTTCGGTGCCATTCTAATAGCACCATCCAGACGGATTACTTCCCCGTTCAGCATGGCGTTTTCTATAATACTCTGTGCTAGTTGAGCATATTCATCAGGACGACCTAATCTTGAAGGGAATGGTACCTGCTGCCCTAATGATAGTTGGGCCTCTTCCGGCAATGAGGCCATCAGAGGTGTTTTAAAAATACCAGGAGCAATAGTCATTACCCTGATACCGTTTCTTGATAAGTCGCGGGCTATTGGTAAGGTCATAGCCACAATACCGCCTTTTGATGCTGAATAAGCAGCCTGTCCTATCTGTCCATCATAAGCAGCTACCGAAGCTGTATTGATAATTACGCCTCTTTCTCCTTCCTCGTTGGGTGTATTGTTCGACATCTCGAAAGCAGCCAGACGAATCATGTTAAAAGAACCTACCAGATTGACATTGATTATTTTCTGAAAATGTGCCAGTGAATGCGGGCCTTCTTTACCTACAGTGCGGGCAGGTGGCGCTATTCCTGCACAATTAACCAGAATATGAATAGCTTTGAATCGCTCTATGGCTTGTTTCATTACTTCTTTTGCATCGGTTTCGGAGGAAACGTCACATTTAACAAAAGCTGCCTGAGCGCCCAATTCATCTGTAAGGGTTTTGCCTTTTTCGTCATTTAAGTCTACTATAATGGCATTGGCACCGGCTTTTACAAACCTTCTTACTACGGACTCTCCTAATCCTGATGCCCCTCCGGTCACTATGGCTGTTAATCCTTTTAGTTGCATTATGATAGATAAAAAAGAAAATTATTATTGGTAGCGTTTTATTGTCGCTAAATTTGCTACAAAATTTGAAAAGAATCTTATGTTATCCAAAGAAAATATTGCAGAATACTTCAGGTCATTGCAAAACACTATATGTGAAGCCATAGAAAATACGGATGGCAAAGGGAAATTCCATGAGGATATCTGGCAACATCATAGTGGTGGTGGCGGGCGTACGCGTGTAATAACCGACGGAAACATTATTGCCAAAGGCGGGGTGAACTTCTCTGCTGTTTCGGGCGAAGTATCGGATGTACTTCAAAAGCAGCTCAATCTGACTGAAAAATCAGACTATTTTGCTACGGGAGTTTCTATTGTGCAACATCCGGTTAGCCCGATGGTGCCGATTATTCACATGAATGTACGTTACTTTGAGTTATCGGATGGAACCTGCTGGTTTGGCGGTGGCATTGACCTGACGCCACATTATGTAGTAGAAGATGACGTCAGATGGTTTCACTCACAATTAAAGCAGGCTTGTGACAAGCACTCGGCAGAGTATTATCCAAAATTCAAGGAGTGGGCAGATAACTACTTTTTTATACCACATAGAAATGAAACGCGTGGTGTAGGTGGAATATTCTTTGATTATCTGAAGCCTAAAGAAAATCTTTCAAAAGAAGACCTGTTTGCTTTTATACAATCGGTGGGAGAGAGTTTTGCACCTATTTATACTCACCTAATGGCAAAGAATAGTGTATTACTTTATGGAGAGAGCGAAACCAATTGGCAGATGCTACGCAGAGGGCGGTATGTTGAGTTTAATCTGGTTTGGGACCGAGGTACCAAATTTGGTCTGGAAACCAACGGACGTACAGAATCAATCTTGATGAGTTTACCTCCTGTTGCCAATTGGGTATATGATTATCAGCCCGAACCCGGAGGTGAGGAAGAGAAGACTTTAGGTTTGCTGAAGAAAGGAATTAATTGGGTATAATAAAAACTGTGTCACGCCTCTTGGCGTGACACGCCTGATTTTACTCCTTCGGCTTCCTGTTCAACTCTTCTACAATATATTTATCTACCATTTTCTCCAGAATTGCCATCGTAACCGTTCCTTGAGATAGCACTAAATCATGAAAAGATCTTACATCAAACCTATCTCCTAAGGCCAGCTCTGCTTTTTTGCGTTGGTTTTTAATCGTTATCTCTCCGATTTTATAGGCCAGTGCTTGTCCCGGCCAGGAGATATAGCGGTTGATTTCAGTATTTACCTCGTGGAGCGAAAGGGCTGTATTATCAGCCAGAAAATTAACAGCCTGTTCTCTTGTCCAGTCTTTGTCGTGGATACCTACATCAATAACCAATCGACATGCACGCCACATTTCATAAGTAAGGCGACCAAACAAGCTATATGGGTCTTTGTACAGACCCAATTCATAACCCAGATATTCTCCATAAAGTCCCCAGCCTTCACCGTAGGCGTTTACATATAAATTACGCCTGAACTCCGGTAGGTTATCTAATTCCTGCGTCAGGGCTATTTGTAAGTGATGTCCCGGCACTGCTTCGTGTAATGTCAGTGCCTCAAGGGTGTATAAGGTCCGGCTTGGCAGATTATACAGGTTCACCCAATAGTTTCCGGCATTTTTAGATTTTATTGATGCACCACTATATCTGCCTGCTGTATAAGTAGGGGCAAGGTAGTCGGGTACAGGCACAACACCATAAGGTTGGCGAGGCAGTTTGCCAAACAGGAGAGGTAGCTTGCCATCAATTTTTTTGGCGATGAAAGAAGCCTCTTTCAATAGTTGCTCGCCTGTAGTAGGATAAAACTTAGGGTCATTTCTCAGATAATTGATAAAGTCTTTCACAGATCCTTTAAATTTTACCTCATCGAGTACCTGTTGCATTTCTTTTTTTATGCGCTCTACTTCTTTTAAACCTATATTATATACCTCATCGGGAGTCATATTGGTTGTAGTATAGTGTTTTACCTTTTCAGCATAATACTTTTTACCATTCGGGAAGTGAGACGCACCTAAGGTAGTGCGGGTGTTGGGGTGGTATTCTTTCTCAAAAAAAGTACTGATTTTCTTAAAACTCGGAATCACACTTTGCTCAATCAGTTTTTTCCCCTCTGTTTTAAAATATACCCAGTCTTCCTGCGAAATAGCAACCGGTTTTTCTGTGAACGGCTGCCAGAAAGCAGATTTTTCATAATTATCAACAATCTGGCTATTATACGTGGCCTCATAGCCTTTCAGGGCTACACTCGGTTGCGATATACCTAAGGCAAGCCCTTTTCTCATTAAGGCCAGATTTTCATCAACAAAAAGTGGAATGCCTCTTAGTGATGTAAGATAGCGCTCCATATCTTTTTTAGTAGGATATTTACGGGAACCTATCCCCGGCAGGCCTGTATGGAAGCCGGCGTCCGCCAGAATAGGATTGAAATACTCTTTATATTCATAAGAGATTAGCTCATCATTGAGGCTATATTTCAGGAGAGCTAAGTTTATCTGGTCGTCAAACGATAATGTGTTTACATCAAGGCTATTGAGCTTATCATATTCCTTTTTGTAGAACTGATACCTGCGCAGATAATCTTCTTCTCTGTTGCTTCCAAACGGGTAAGGTGTATTTACTGAATCGCTGATAGCTGACTCCTGTTTATTAAACGCTTTCATTTCATTGAGCACATCGCTAATAAGAATGTTCTGTACAGGATTTTGCGAGAAAGCACAGCAACCATAGAAACAAAGTAGCAGAAAGAAGAAATATCTTTTCATAAAGTAGTTTGTTAAAGAATAATTATATGCAGTTTTTG
>CALRLN020000066.1:0-15464 GCA_943368675.1 Chitinophaga pinensis
CCAGAGTATGATAAAAAGGAAGTTTCCGACAAAGGCAAGGGGCAATGAAAGCATCATGAATCCTCCGAGCCAATGTTTTACACTTACCGAATAGCTTAGCTGATACACCAGTAGCGTATATAAGGCCAGCATCATATTCAGGAAGAATAAGAATCGCTTCAGGAATTGTCTGATGAATTCTACCATTCGGTTTTTTAAATTAGTGGATTCAGGATTTTAAACCTGAAACTGTCTGAATTACCAAGGATTGCTTTTTCGTATGACGGTTAATTATTCAAACAGGTTCCTAAAAATAGTTGCTTCTTGTGAAAACGAAAAACGATAGATTGAATTAAATATTGAATTTAGATAAATATTACTAATAACACCTTTATTATATAACTATTCTAAAAAAATATATAATTATTCAAATACAGCCAAATTTAAGAATTTCTCAATTATTATTTTTCCTATACATCCTCCTTATCTTTCATAAATGTCATTGTCAGTAATTCATAAAAATAATCTTATTTATACGGATTGACTATCCTGAATATCTACAAAAAATACAAATCGACGATATTGTCATTATTAAATGGGAATTGTACTGTCTTTTGAGTTTATATAATGAGTAAGGTATATACGGGAATTTACCTTAAACAGACTACCGACTTGAAGTTATTGCCTGAAATGAGGTTGACATACTCTTGTCAACAAGTTTCCGTCAAGGAACTGAAGCTCAAGCAGATTTGGGATATAATCATGAGTTTCTTAGATAATGAGCAAGACAGAAGTAACGACAAGAGCCATAAAAACAAAAACCCCTATCAATAGATAAGGGCTTTGCGATAGCTTTTTCTAAATGTATTGTATGCGCATTTAATTATAAAATTGTAATGGATTTATAGTGAAAAGTTTTGTTTAATCATTTTCATCCAATTCGAATATTTCTTCTACTGTTTTCCCAAAGATTCTGGCTATTTTCATTGCCAGCACAGCCGAGGGTACATATTTATTACTCTCAATCGCATTGATGGTCTGGCGACTAACGCTGATGCGCTCGGCTAAATCTGCTTGTGTGATGTCGAGAATAGCTCGTTCGATTCTGATTTTGTTTCTCATGGCCTTAATTGTTTTGCAGTTTTCCGTTTGCCTCAAACGATGGCTTAATAAATAATATGTAATGAAATCTGACAATAAAGAATATCAGCGGGGTGAACATATTGTAGACAATTACGTTGAAGAAAGCCATGCCATGAATAAAAATAATGCCTAGAATCAGCAAGGCAAAGTTGAGATAAATAGCCCATTGCAAAGATTCAAGACGGGTTTTAGATACGTATTCGTCTTCTGTTTTAACCCTGGAAAAAGCAATAAAAAGTAAACCAATGATAGAACCAACCGCGGCTATTTCGTCAGTAAAGTTTAAAATTGATATGCTGTCACTTATACTTCCTTTGCTTTCTCCACTTGATGATATAAAGGTATCCGTGAAAATATACTCAAAAGGTAGCCGGACTGTGAGGAAATCGAATGAGAAATCACCAATCAGCACAAATAGGCCAAGTGTTAAAGATGGAATAGCGAGTAACCAACCAATTAATTTGTAACGATGAGGAAATAAGAATCTTGGTTCCATAATTTTGTATAGTTTTAATTTATGTAAAATACAACACACCAAAAGTAAAATAAACTTTACATTATGACAAATTTATTTGATATTATTTTTCAAAAAAAACTTAAGAGAGAACCTATATGATTTTTATCAGGTTTTAGAAAAGAGTGATTTGGTATTTTTGCAAAAATTTCAACAGCGATGAACGATATTCAGAATAGAGCAGATATAGAAAACCTTGTAAATAGTTTCTACGAAAAAGTACATAAAGATTTTGACCTTGCGCCGGTTTTTGTAATGCCTGAAGAGGAATGGGACAGGCACATTACCCGTGTGGTGAATTTCTGGGAAAACTGGCTATTTCAGACAGGAAGTTATACAGGTGGCATGATGTGGGTACATATGCAGGCACATCAACAGCATGGCCTGACTACCGAGCGTTTTGAACGCTGGCTATCGTTATGGTTTATTACTGCTGATACCCTTTTTAGTGGACCAAGAGCAGAGTTTGTAAAAAGTAAGGCACTGGAAATTGGGCAGATTATGAATGCAAAAATGAATAGTGGGACTTAATCTTTTAGCAATTACAACGATTTGAAAGTCGCATAAAACTAAAGTTCAACCATCAATTTAATCATTTCCTCAAGATACCGTCTTACTTTCCGGTCTGCCCCATCAGTATAACGGTTGATAACGAAGGCAAATGACATTAGCTCTCCGTTTGCTGTAGTAAAATAGCCAGAAAAAGCTCTTGTATTTGCTATTGAGCCACTCTTTGCTCTCACATTACCAACGGCTTTTGAGCCTTTTGCCAGATTCTGCACAGTACCAGTGATGCCAACAACAGGAATAGAAGCATAAAAATCATTGAAAGCACTGTCGCGACGCATAGTAAATAAAATATCAACCAGATTATTGACAGTTAATACACCCGATGGCGAAAGCCCGCTCCCATCTCTTATCATAAAACCCTGTGTATCCACTCCTTTCTGAGACCATAGAAACTTCACGGCTTTCACCCCTGCTTCAAAACTGGCATCTTTGGTAACAGCAAAACCTATCGTTTTAAGAAAAGCATCAGCATATAGATTAATACTCTGAAAATTGCAGTGCAAAGCTAAAGTAGAAATAGTAGGTGATTCATGCGTCAGTATAAGATTTCTCGGCTTAAGGTTATCCTGAAACTTTGCTTTATAATTCTGATAACTTATTACATTATTGCTTACCTCTCCCTGCAATTCCTGAAATTTTCTTTGCACATGAAAAGCCAAAAAATACGATGGGTCAGGTAATGAGCCTTTTACTACAAAATCAGCCGGACCAATCGGGACTGTTCCCTGTGATATAATAGTATTGCTAAAAGGTGTATTATAAACAATCACATTATCGCCCGAGCCACGCTCAGCAGTAGTTACTTTATTGAAATGAGTAATATCAGGAACAAAAGGTGAAAGTCTTGACACAGGAGCATCATCGCCTAATGATTTACCAGGTTTAAAATGAATTTCATAGAGGTTTTCGTTGATATTCAAGCCGCTTACCCCTGCTCCGTAATAATTGCCTATATCGCCCCACACCCATGAATCAGCAAGTGTGTTTTCAGGAAAAATACTACCATCACCAATAATAAAACCTTCAATTTTTCTGATGCCGTACTCTCTTATTTTCTGGGCAAAAAGATTGATAACCTGCTGAAAATCCAGACCAACTCTGGAAGAACCAAGAGACGGATCACCAGTACCTCTGATATAAATATTGCCGTGAAGCACGCTATCTGCTATGGTACCATCATATTCAACGAAAGTCTGATAACGATAATTCGGCCCTAAGACTGATAACGCCGAGGCAGTCGAAACGAGTTTAAGTGTTGACGCCGAATTGACTGATTTATGGGCATTATACTGAATTTTATATTCGCCTGTCTGAGTTGACCTTATCGAAGCAGCTACTATACCAGTCCGGATTTCGTTATCATTCTGGATACTATCAAGGAGTTGCTGAAACTTTTCGAGTGGAGAACTTAGTTGTAGAAGAACAAATAAAAATAGCTTCATAGAAGAGTTTCTGGTTTAAGGCACGAGTTTAGTTAATGACGAATTTAAAAAAAATGCCTAGTAAAAAAAAGATTTCTTTCCTTAATTTGTGCCTGAATATGAAGCAGAACCTATTTTGTTTGATATTTTTTAATATTTTGATAGCATTTTCGTATGAAAATAACTTTTTGGGGAGCGGTAAGGCAAGTATCAGGTAGTATGATTCTACTTGAGTTTGAAGATGAGTATAAAGTTTTGATTGATTGTGGTACTGATTTAGAAAGAGAAAATAACCCTGAAAAACCTAAGTTAGAATATGGCATTTTTCCGTTTGATCCTTCGTTAATCAACCTGGTTATTCTTACCCATGCACACATAGACCATTCAGGTCAGATTCCTAATTTATACAGAGAGGGCTTTGAGGGGCAGGTTTTATGCACTAAAGCTACAATGGATTTAAGTGAGTTACTATTGCTTGATTCGGCATCGCTGAACCAACGGAAATTCAAACTGATTCATGATAGTAAAAAGCGCTCTAAAAAGAGAAAAGATGTAGATTCGAGAGAGTTGTATCTGGAAAGGCAGGTAAAAGAAGCGATGGATAATTTTGTCCCGATTCCGTTCGACCAGCGTTTTAAGTTTAAAGATGACGGCTATGTAACTTTTATTCCGGCAGGGCATTTACTCGGGGCTGCGCATCTGTATATTGAGTTCTGGGAAGACGGCAAGAAAAAAACATTAGGTTTTTCGGGCGATATAGGTCGAAAAAATTATCCATTATTGATTGACCCCCAACCCCTTCCTCCGGTCGATTACCTGATTACAGAGACAACCTATGGCGACCGCCATCATATAGACCAGGAAGAAGCCGAAAGCATTTTAGCAGGAATCATCCAGAAGGCCTGTATTGATGTACCAGGGCGTTTGATAATCCCTTCCTTCAGCGTAGGCCGTACACAGGCTATGCTTTATACACTCAATAAACTATATACCGAAAAGGGCTTTACACCTATCAAAGTGTTCACTGACAGTCCATTGGCAAAGGCCAGTTCTAAGGTATACGAAAAAAGTGTAAAACTACTTAATAAACATGCCCGGACTTTTCATGAAGAAAATGAGTCTTTGTTTGATTTCGAGAATCTGATATATTTGGAGTCGAATCAGGCAAGTAAGGCGGTATCGAATCATTCAGAACCATGCATAATTATCTCTGCCTCAGGTATGGTGCAGGGAGGTAGAATTGAGCACCATATTGAAGCCAATATCAGTAATCCTTATGCCACTATTCTGATGGTGGGTTATGCAAGCGAAGGTACGCTGGGCTGGAAATTACTGAATGGCGAACGCAAAGAATTAAGCATAAGGGGACAGAAATTCCCGGTAAATGCAACTATTCTGAGAATTGACGTATTTAGTGGTCATGGAGATTTTAAAGATCTTACCGATTTTGTGGCCTCACAGGATATAAATAAAGTAAAAAAAGTTTTTCTGGTGCATGGCGAGTACCAGACCATGCAGAATTTTAAAGTTACACTCGAACAAAAGGGTTATCAGCAAATTGAGATACCCGACAAAGGACAAACGTACGAAATTTAACAAAAGGCCGTAAGGCTTATCGTTTATGAGAACTCTTCTAGATTTTGAAAAACCCATTGCCGAGCTTGAAGCAAAGCTGGATGATATGCAACGTCTTGCCGACGAAAACAATGTAGACGTGCGCGAGGCGGTCAGAAGTCTTACTGAAAATATTCTTAATCTTAAGAAAGAAACCTTTTCAAACCTGACACGCTGGCAAAGAGTACAGCTATCACGCCACCCGGACCGCCCATATACTTTAGACTACATTGAGAAAATATGCCAGGAATTTCATGAACTGCACGGCGACCGCACAGTTAGAGACGATCCGGCTATTGTAGGAGGTTTTGCTGATATCGACGGAACAACTATTATGCTGATAGGACAACAAAAGGGACGTAAAACCAAAGAAAGACAATACAGAAATTTTGGAATGCCAAATCCGGAAGGGTACAGAAAAGCCCTGAGATTGATGAAGCTGGCCGAAAAATTCAATAAGCCAATTGTTACTTTGATTGATACTCCGGGTGCATTCCCTGGTCTCGAAGCAGAAGAGCGTGGGCAAGCAGAGGCTATTGCACGAAATCTGCGTGAAATGTGCGTTTTAAAGGTGCCTGTTATCTGTATTATCATAGGCGAAGGAGCCTCTGGTGGAGCTTTGGGAATTGCCATCGGTGATAAAGTATTGATGCTTGAAAACTCATGGTATTCTGTAATTTCTCCGGAAAACTGTTCTACCATTCTGTGGCGTAGCTGGGATTATAAGGAGCAGGCAGCTGAGGCATTGAAACCGACAGCAACAGATATGCTCAATAATAAACTAATCGATGGTATTATTGAAGAACCACTAGGTGGCGCACATCTTGATTGGGACGATATGGCTCACCGATTAAAAACCCGTATTCTATCAGAAATTGAAGCCCTGGAGAAATTATCTCCACAAGAAAGAATCGATGCCAGAATTGAGAAATTCTGCTCAATGGGATTCGTTGAGGAGGCTTAAGCCTAAATTGAATAAAGCACTAAAAGCGGGTAACGGCAAAGCTGTTACCCGCTTTTTTTCTACATCCGGTACAAGCTATTTATTTCAATCTGAAAGAGTTGAGCAATCTTTATAGCAGTGTTTAATTTTGGCTGGCTTTTGTCGCTCTCCAGTCGGCAATACGAACTTTGGTTCAAGCCTATGTATTCAGCAACATGCGTTTGAGAAAACCCCTTTTCAAGTCTGAGCTTGCGTAACTTAGTTCCCAATGTCATAGCAAAGAATGTTTTTAAAATGTATTAGCGGCTATTGATAGTACAATTATTTAGAAATAAAACAATATTTACAAGGGTTTCACAGAAAAAATTTCCCCACAGAATTTTATGCAAAAATGCATTAAGATTATGCGTTTTTGCATAAGAATTGGCTGAAAAATATTTGAAATTTGTCCTGATGCGGTGAATAAACCATCTCTTCTGACAAAGATTAGCTATGCTAGGAATAACTCAACCAAAAGACAACGCAGTAGCTGTAACACATCAGTTTTTAAAAGATATTGGTGCAAAAGTTACACTAGAAACCGTTGAAGAAACATTAACTATTCATCCGGATTATCCAAGTTTGTTAAGCATAACAGAAGCATTAGAAGATTGGAAAATTGAAAATATAACAGCTTCGATACGTCCTGAAAGATTAGAGGAATTAGAAGCACCGTTTCTGACATATCTTACAACCAAGGGTGGTATTTTTATTCTGGTAAAGTCAATTAAAGACTCTTTAATAGAGTGGTCTGACGGAATTTCTTCAAAGCGTGAAAAATTGTCCGATTTTATACCTAATTGTAACGGTGTCATTTTAATGGCAGAAGCCAATCCGCAATCTCGGGAAATTGATTATACCTCAAATCGGACTAAAGAACTCATTTTAAATATCAGATTCCCATTTATTGCCATTACTGCTCTAATATTAATTACAAGCCTGTTTTATTACCAATGGTCAACAAATCTTACCTATAACTTTTTTTTAATCACAAAATTCTCCGGTACGCTTATCAGTAGTTTACTTCTCTGGCAAAGCATTGATAAAAATAATCCTTTTATACAGAACTTATGTCAGATTAACGGCAGGGCTGACTGTAAAGGTATACTCAATTCGGATGCAGCTAAGGTTTCCTCCTGGCTTAGTTGGTCAGAAATAGGCTTTTTCTATTTTGCAGGAGGTTTTATCGCTTTAATCATAGAACCAGCTACTATTTTTTCATTAAGCTATCTTGCTGTTCCTGCTATTATATATAGTATCTGGTCTGTTTACTATCAGACTTTAGTAGCAAAACAATGGTGTATGTTGTGCCTTTTGATACAATTAATTATTTGTTCAGAATTTGCCGTCAGCCTATTTAATTTATTAGGTCCAGAATATATCCACTTCAATGATTTACACAACTTCTGGTTTCTACTGCAAGGTTCTTTAGCTGCAATTGTTTTTTGGGTGTTTTTTAAGCCCTTCTTTCAAAGTAAACAGGAGATTGATTTTGTAAAAAAGGATTTAAGACGTTTTAAATATAATGCTGAAATTTTTCTAGGTCTGCTTCATAATCAACCCCCTTTGAAGTACGTGTCTAAAGAAATGGGAGCGATTATCTGGGGAAATCCGGAGGCTGAACATACAATCACAATCGTAACTAATCCTTTGTGTCAGCCATGTGCAAAAACTCATAAAACAATCCATAAACTCCTGGCCACCTGCACTAACCTTAATTGCCAAGTCATTTTTTCAACAAACGGTGCCAATAGACATAAACGTGAGATGATTGCGCGTGCTATACTATCTTTTCCTGAAGAAGAACAGGCAGATGCATTAAACAAATGGTTTGAAGATAAAGACCATAATGTTGAGCATTGGCAGACATATTATAACAGCAGCAAGAATGAAGAAATAAACAATATTCTGGCAAACCAGCAAGAATGGTGCCTAGCTTCAGAGATTACTGCCACTCCTTCCATTTTTATTGATGGTTTTAAACTACCTGAAATTTACAGGCTTGAAGAATTAGGAGGTATTTTAAAACAGCTACCAACAACGGATTTTGCAAAATCATAAATATTTTCTTTCACTCTTTTAATTTTCAAAACATGAAAAACAAACTCTTAAAGTTAGCAGATTCTCTATTGTCAAAAGAAGAAATGAAATCATTGAAAGGTGGTGATTACCCTCCAGGTGGTGGCGGCGGCTACTCTCATTATGCTTATTGCTATAGTGGCTACTCTGGTAACTCTATGAATATTGGTGTATCAAGCTGTAGTGATCTTACCTGGGCTAATCAACAATGCTGGATGGCTATTCAGGGTTCAATTATTAGTTGTAGCTAAGTAAGGGTTACAGTTAGTGATGGAAATCATCACTAACTGTAATCATTTTAATCTAAAAACCCAGTTTAATCAGATACACTTGAATCTCACAAAATGCAGCTACATGAAAACCATTCTTTTCGTTACATTTCCTTACCCAAGCCATTATTTTCCAGCGTTTGACTATGCCAGAGAATGGCAAATCAAGGGATATAGAGTGATATTTACATTAGATTCAATGAAGCTACAAAAAATAGTGATAGACGAAGGTTTTGAGTGTATTCCACTTTTGTATGCTTATGAATACAAGGTAAAGACTATGAAAGCATTTGTGGGTCTATTACTGAAATCCTTATTTGACAGGCGTTTTGTTAAATTCAGATACAGAGATTTTTATCGCTTACAAATACAAGCAATACAAATTAAAAAACTTTTTAAGCCGGAAATCATTTGCTTAGACGAACACCTGTGTTTTTACTATCCTTTTTTTAAAGACACTGACACAGAGGTTATTTCTGTTAACCCGATGCTATCAGCAACAAAAAAAAGAGGTACTCCACCTCTGAATTCCTCAATGCTTGCTACTAATACTTTCTTTAATAAGATAGCCTGCGAGGTGCTATGGTTTTTGCACTTATCAAAATTAAGATTTAATGAAATAAAACAGCAACTGGTGTTCCTAGGGAAAGATGATATTTATTTTCTGAAACGGATTTATCAAAAGAATCTTTTATCATATAAAGATACCGTTTCTACTAATCATAGTTTTTATAGAGGAATCAGGAATATCAAAACAATATTGATTGCACCTAAAGAACTCGAATATGATTTTTCAGAGGAGGCGCCCAATGAGACTTATTTTCAGAGACCAATTACCCGTAATGAAACACCTTTCATCACTGCCGAATATCAGGCGTTGGTAGCTGAAATTATATCTCAAAAGTCAATTTCGAATCTGAAAGTCATCTGTTGTTCATTTGGTACTTTAGCTGAATATAATCAAAAACGAGTAAAAAGATTTATTCATGAGGTTCTAAGTCGGGTCGTAGATGAAGAAACGTTGCTCGTAATTTCTTCCGGGTTTATTAAAACCGAAGATTTTGATAATAGCCGGATACGGGTTTTGCCTTTTCTGCCACATTTAGATTTCCTGAAATATGTTGATATAATGATAACACATGGTGGTCTGGGTACCGTAAAAGAGTGTATTCAAACCCAGACGCCTCTCATTGTATACCCGATATTAAAAGATATTGATCAGCCCGGCGTTGCCATCAGGGTGCAGCATAAAGGTTTTGGTTTGATGGGCGATTTAGATAGAGAAAGTATTCAGGGATTAAGAAATAAGTTGAGTATTTTGCTAAAACGCCAGCCGAAAAACCAGTTGGTTCAACAATAAAAAAAATGAGCACATTTACCCTCTATGGCTAATACAATAGTTTACAGCCTTACCTCTCCGCATGTAATGGCAATTCTTCAAAAGTGTTTCAATCTAAAAGTCAATAGATACTTCCGTATGACTAGCTTCTATAAACACCTCATTGAGCGTTTTTTTGAAGAATTCTTCAGAGTTATCAGATAAATATCCCGTGTTATTAAAGTCATTTCATGGCATCAGAATAATTACTATCTTAGCAGAATAAATAGTGCTGAATTTTGCCTGACTTCTAAACTAACTGACATGAAATATCTATTCTGCCTGCTGTGCTGCCTGCTTAACTTTGTAGTTACGGGTCAAAATCTTTCTACTCAAGTAAGCATCTCTCCAGCCGAACCCCAAGCAGGTCAAAAAGTGCTTATCAGCTATCGTCCTGAAAAACAAATTTCATCATCTGCTATTTTCTGCTATCTGTATCAGAACATAGACCACACAAGAGTCACAGTGCTTCCTATGCAAAATACCAATAATCAGTACACAGCCGAATTTGTGGTTGCGGCAGACTCAAAAAGTTTTTTGATGGTATTTCATGATTCAACAGGTGTAATTGACAGTAATAAAGACCAGGGCTATTTGTATGCTGTTTATAAGGACGGGAAGCCAGTTGCAGGGGCTTTTGCCTCTATAGCTGATATGCACGTTGGTTGGAGAAATTTCGTCTTTTCAATTACGAAGAATTTTGATGTCGCTTTGAACTTATATCAAAAGGAGTTCACCCAAAACCCTTACCTAAAAAGAAAACACTACCTGTTTTATTTATTTGCTTTGCAGGGTAGTAAAAACTTAAATAAAAATCAGTACAAAAAAGAATTGCAGGGGTTCACTTTGTATGATGACCTTACCGAGGTTGAACTGAGATTTCTGGGGAAATTCTTTGCAGACATAAATGAAAACTCTACGTATAAAGAACTTAAACGATTAAGATTTGAAAAGTACCCTGAAAATCAAGCAGTGATTGAGGAAGATAATAGATATTTTAATATTGAATTCGCCACTGAAAAGAGTTTTTCAAAAAAGAAAGAAATGTACGATGCCTTTTGCAGTAGATATGCTGATTTAAAAGATACCATTTCAATAAGGACAACCCAATTCAAAAGAGCTGGGATGCTTGCAAAATTAGCAGTATATTTTCTGAAAGAGAACCTGATAGATGAGTGGGAAACTGAAGTGGCAAAATTACACGAAAGAGCTCAGCTAAGCGCTTTTCATCTGGCTTCATGCGATTTATTGAATAAAGAAGCCTATTTAGATAAAGCCGAACTTTTTGCGCAAAGAGCAAGTCAGCTCCAATTAAAACTATTGAATACTTATAAGCATTGGATCGAAGTATTTGACATGACAGAAGAACAATTACGTTATTATAAATATAAGGATGCATCGTGGATTTTCGAGAATTATGGATTGGTTCTGATGAAAAACAATAAAGTGGAAAAGGCTGATTCTGTTTTACGGGAGGCCGCAATTACCTATGGGTATAGGGAGAATTCCGAAATAAACAATGCCTATATTGATTGTCTGGTAAAATCAGGAAAGACAGACATGGCACAGAAAGAAGCCATTAGCTTTGTAAAATCACAAAAAAGCAGCCCTCATATTGACGCATTTCTAAATCAAATCAATAAATCTTCAGTTTCAAAACCCTTAACTGAACTAAATGTTCCGAAGAGCCATATCCCTGTTAATCTTATCAGTGAGCCGCTACCTTTCTTTAATTTTGTAGATTCGAGCGGAATAGCTCTTACAAAAGAGTCTTTGAAAGGGAAAATTGTCGTTGTTGATTGCTGGGCAAACTGGTGCGGTAGTTGTATTGAGGGGTTTGCGGGTATGTATAACCTGCAAAAGAAATACCAAGACACTCCTGAGGTGCTTTTTCTATTTTTAAATACATCTGAATTTGGTGGCAATGCAGAAGAAAAAACTAAAAAACTGATGGAGAGCAAGAATTATGATTTCAGGGTAATATTTGACCATGAAAACCTAGCAGGTGATAAACTCGGTATCAATGCCCTGCCAACCAAGTTTGTAGTAGATAAAGAAGGGAACATCCGTTTCAGGCAGGTAGGCGAAGCAAGTGGATTTGTTGAAAAACTGGATACTGTTATTGAACAGTTAATGGTAAATTAAAACTTCAAGATTAAAAGAATGTTTTATAAAATACAACCGAAAATCCAGTTTTGTTGTCAATAGGAATAAAAGACTGTAACCTCAAGCAACACTTTCAACGTACGTTATGAAAAAAATATTTTTCTCTTTGGCAGCCACTTTATTGATTCTTGCCTGTGAAAAGAAAGAATGCTGTATTATTATTGAAGCATTTGCAGATATTCAGTAGTAGAAAAAAACACCGATAAAGATTTATTAAACCCGGGCACCGAAAACCATTATGATATAAAGAATGTAGCCTTGGAGTTTTCGACATTCCCTAATCAGAAAACAGGCATTGATGCAATACAATACAGTAAGCCGTTATTCTTTCAGAAAGGCAATAAGTATTATCTCAGAATTTTTCCGACTACTAATGAGCCTTTAGGTGAAAAACATACCGTAACTATTTATTGGAACGAAACCGATACAGATACCGTGACTTTTTATTTAAAGCACAGTGGCGGGAATATTCTTACAGAAAAGATATTAGTAAACGAGGAGTTAAAGTGGGACACATCCAAAGGTGACAAAGAAATAACTATTTTAAAATAAACACTATTCCGGCCTTTTAATCGCCAATCTATTTTGTTAATTATCGATTTATAAGGCTTCCTATTGATGCTTCATTTGGCACTCAAAACTTGTTATTCGTCTTAATTTTTAATTTCTTAGCTCTACCTAACAAAATATTCCAGAAGTGTCAGACGTTTAAGAACAGTTTGACACTCTTTTTTTGCTCCATCTCTACCATTAATTCTTTATGAAATTCAAAGCCGTTATTTTTGACTTCGGAAACGTAATCATCAACATCGACATTCCACGTACTTTTCAGGCTTTTGCAAGTCTTACAGGCAAAAGACAAGCTGTTATTGAAAAACTCGTTATTGAGAACCAGTTATTCAGGCGTTATGAGTCAGGGCAATTCACCGACATTGAGTTCAGAGAAATCGTAAGGCAAACCGTTGGGTTCCCCCTAAGTGACCACGAGGTCGACAAAGCCTGGAATTCTCTTTTGCTGGATATTCCACCTGAAAGAATAGATTTATTGAAAGAAATCCGTAAGAAATATCCGATTTACCTACTTAGCAACACCAATGGTATTCATATTGAAGCCTCTAACTCTTATCTTAGAAAAACCTTCGGATTAAAACATCTGGATGAATTATTCGACCAGTTGTTTCTATCTTACGAAATCGGTATGTGGAAGCCCGATACTGAAATTTATCAATATGTTTTACAAACCATCAAACTAAAACCACAGGAAGTGCTGTTTTTAGATGATAACCACCACAATATTCAATCAGCAAATGCGCTGGGCATGCAAACAATTCTTGTTGAGCCCCCAACTTCCATCGTCGAATATTGTAAAACGATTTTTTAAGTCGTTTCTTTGTATCTCAATTATTTTTATATGATAAAGCAAAACCGAACATTACTTATACAAATTACTCTTTTTATTGTCACGCTTATCACCACAACTTTAACCGGAGCTGAATTTATTTTTGGAGGTTCTTTCTTTTTTGGCAAGGTGCCAATGGGCTGGCATGAGTTTGTTCAGGGGCTTAGTTATTCTGTGCCTTTTTTAGGTATTTTAACCGTGCATGAATTCGGCCATTATTTTATGGCTAAGAAACATAAAACAGAAGTAACACTCCCTTATTATATCCCCTTATGGTTCGGCGGCCTTGGCGGCTTTTCAACTATTGGCACCTTAGGCGCATTTATCCGTATCAAAGACCGCATTCAGTCAAGAATAAAATATTTTGATATTGGTATTGCAGGCCCACTGGCAGGTTTTGTAGCAGCAGTAGGTGTATTATGGTATGGTTTTACGCATTTGCCGAGTATTGATTATATTTTTGAGTTATTTCCGGTACTGAAACAATACGGTACGGATTATGGAAAGTTTCTGGAAACCAGTCCGGATTATCTCAATATCAAACTGGGTGATAGCCTTCTTTTTAAATTCTTTCAGGACTATATTGCAGACGGCTACTTACCGCACCCCTATTTATATACTAATTATCCAATCATATTTGCCGGATATTTATCTCTATTCTTTACAGCCTTGAACCTCTTCCCTATCGGTCAATTAGATGGAGGGCATATCTTATACGGTTTGATTGGAGACAGAGCCTTCAATATAGTTTCTCCGATTCTCTTCACCGGGTTTGTATTTTATGCTGGTTTAGGCTTTTTTAAGGTAGATGAGTTTTTTACATTGGATGAACTCATAATCGGAAAATTTATGGTTTACATTGGCTTTGTATACCTCTGTTTTTCCAGAATTACCGAAAATCTTATCACAAATTTGCTGATAAGCCTGAGTGTTGTTGCGATTCAGTTAATAATCAGCTATTTTTACCCTACCATTGAGGGATATTCAGGATTTTTGGCGTTTGGCTTAATGATTGGCCGATTCCTGGGAATCTACCACCCTCCGACCTATGACAAGCAACCACTTACCCTGGAAAGACAGATTTTGGGCTGGCTTGCATTGTTGGTATTCATTTTGTGCTTTACACCAAAGCCTTTTACTATAATACAACATGTTTAGATGGCTTTCAAAATCCATTTTCAGATTAGCGGGTTGGAAAACAGTAGACAATCTCCCGGCTGATCTGAAAAAAGGTATTTTAGCAGTGGCTCCTCATGCCACATGGTATGATTTTCTGGTTGGTGTAGGGGCTAGATCTGATTTAGGAAAATCAATCAAATATTTAGGTAAAGCCGAACTCTTCCGCCCGCCTTTTGGTTGGCTTTTCAAGGCTCTGGGTGGTACACCGGTTGTACGCTCACATAGTACAAACTTTGTGCAACAAGTAGCCGAAACCTTTAATAGTCATCAAAGGCTACTAGTAGCCATTGCGCCGGAAGGTACACGAAAAAATGTAAAAAGGCTTAAAACAGGATTTTATTATATGGCTCATGCGGCCAAAATTCCCATTATTATGGTTGGTTTTGAATATCCTACCAAAACTGTTTTTGTTGAAGAACCATTCTATACAAGCGGAGATTTTGAAGCAGATATGCAGAAATATTTCATTCCTTTTTTTAAACAGATTAAGGGTGTACACAAAGACTGGATTGAGAATTATGAAAAAGGAGAGTTTAATTGAATTTATTAATTAGTAGGTACAACACCGTGCAATGAAAAAACAAACACAATCTATAAGAATTCAGACCAAAAGGTCACAATATAGAGAACATTCTACACCACTGTTTTTGACCAGTAGTTTTTGTTTTGAAGATGCAGAACAGGGAAAAGCACTCTTCGACGAGACACTAGAGGGCAATATTTATTCCCGTTTTTCAAACCCGTCGGTGCAGGAATTTGTCGATAAGGTTT
>CALRLN020000067.1:0-15399 GCA_943368675.1 Chitinophaga pinensis
GCAGAAAATTCAAATTCGAAACGTTCAACGGAAACATTTATATTAAAAAACAATCGTAAAATGAAAAATAGTAAAGCAATCATCGCAGTCTTAGTGCTAATGTCGATTATCAGAATCACACCCACATTTGCTCAGAACGAAATCAAGGAACAATTAGTGGTGCCACTAAGTGACCCGGCAAAACCAGGAACCTTAAATGTAGGAATAATTAATGGCTCAATTAAAGTAACGGGCTATGCAGGCAAAGAAGTTGTCATCGATGCAGAAACTACCCCTGTTGCCAATAAAAAAGAAAAGGTTGACGAGTCTGCATCAGGCATGAAACGTATTAATCCTCGTGGTGGTCTTGAACTGACAGCTGAAGAAAAAAACAATAAGGTAAATGTGAACTCGAACAGCCATCGCCAACCGGTTAATTTGTCAATCAAGGTGCCTCAGCAATTCTCGTTGAAAGTTAGTACTATCAACAATGGAGATATAGTGATTGATAACGTGTCGGGTGAGTTGGAGATAAATAATGTAAATGGTGATATTGTCATGACCAATGTATCAGGTTCGGCCGTTGCCAATACAGTAAACGGAATTATAAAGGCTAACTTTAAAAGTGTTACCGACTCACCAATGGCTTTCACAACCCTGAATGGCAATGTGGATATTACTTTCCCTGCCAATGTTAAGATGAGTACTAAAGTTAAGTCAGATCGTGGTGAAGTATATAGTGATTTTGACATGGATATTGATAAATCTGCGCCGAAAGGTGTCCGTAGTAATCAGAATGGTATGTATAAAGTAAGTATTGATGAGTGGATTCAGGGTAAAGTAAATGGTGGCGGAAGCGAAGTAATGATGAAAAACATGCACGGAAATATATATATACGTAAAGCGAAATAATCAGGCATCCAAACTGCTCCTTACAAAATTATGAAAAAGAACGCAATCCGGCGGCTCGCTCGCCGGATTGTACAATTGCAAAGATTTTTATTGGTTTATGTCTGCACAACTACTCTTATTTGTACTTTGAAATTTTCTGTATCCCTATCTTCACTCCTGTTGATAGGGATTGTATTAATCCTTAGCCCGGAAAATGAAAAATATACTCATCACATTTCTTACACTTATCATTTTTTCTACGCCTGCTTATACGCAGAAAAAAGTACCAAGTAAAAGCAAACAAATCAATACATTTATTTCAACCATTCATCGGGACGGACAGTTTTCAGGCGCTGTATTGGTAGCTGACAATGGGCAGGTTATCTATAAAAAAGGATTTGGATATGCAGACAGGAGAACCAAAGAACTATTTACCGTTGAGACACCCTGTTATATAGGTTCAGTCAGTAAGCAGTTTACAGCGATGGGAATTATGCTGTTGCAGGAAAAAGGAAAACTGGATTATGGACAGTCAATCCGGTCATATTTTCCTGAATTGCCTGAATGCATGCAACCGGTTACTATCCTGCATTTATTGCATCATTCAGGCGGTTTGGCCTTATTTGGCGACTACCCGGATATGAATGAAAAAGACGTATATAATATACTGCTCAAACAACAGAGCCTGCGCTTTGCGCCCGGTGAGAAATTTGAATACTGCAATGCCGGATATACTTTGTTGGGAATGATTATAGAGAAAATATCAGGTGAAACCCTCAACGATTTCCTGACCAAAAATGTATTTGTTCCAGCCGGAATGAAAAATACCTATGTTAATAGTGCTGCCTTGCGCAGCAGAAAAAGAGCAGTGGGGTATTATCTTTTTGGAGGTGAATATAACTACGATACTTTTATCGGTGGGGCTGCTTCGGTAGTATCGACAATTGATGACCTTTACCATTGGGATAAAATGTTATACAACCCAACCATCATATCAAAGAAAACACTGGATAAAGCTTTTGAATCTGATATACTGACCAATACTGACGAAATGTATGGCAAGAAAGGCTATGGTTTCGGCTGGTTTGTATCTTATAAAGATGATAAAAAAATCATACAACATGATGGAGGTTTTGGTGGATTCCGGTCTTATATCGAACGTCAGCCGGTTCAACGCAATACAATTATCTTTATCAGCAATGTAAGGCATTCCATCACCGGACAGCTGCGTGAAGGAGTTGAAAATATTCTTGAGGGTAAACCTTATGTTGTTCCTAAAATATCATGGGCAAATAGAATTATTGAAGAATCAAATACAATTGGGATGGCTCATGCTATTACTAACTACAAGCAATTAAAAAATACGAAAGAAGGTGAAAGATATTATTTCAATGAAAATGAAGTGAATTCATTAGGATACTATCTTATGAATAATAAAAGACTAAAAGATGCTATTGCCCTTTTCGTGCTGAATACCGAAGAATATCCTAAGTCTTCCAATACCTTTGACAGCCTCGCTGAAGCTTATATGATTGCAGGAAATAAAGAATCAGCCATTGCCAATTATAAAAAGACTTTAGAGTTAAATCCTTTTAATACCAATGCGAAACAGATGATTGAAAAACTGAGTAAGCAATAAAACACCAACAAATTGATTCCGTAATACAATAATTTCAGTATTCCGAAGCGTTAATGAAAGTAATTAATCAGGAAGAAATTGAAAATCAAAAGTATTATTTTTGCCCAATTGTTGGGTATTTTGTTGATAGGTAGTCTTATGCCTTCATGTGCGCAGAGCAATACATCGGATGAGGATTTTACTACGATGGAACTATCGATTCTGCAGGAAGTAAATAATTACAGAGCTACAAAACGATTGAAACCCCTGCAAATGGTGCCTCTCATTTCGGAAGCAGCGCTAAAGCATAGTAAAGATATGGGCAGAGGAAGAGTGGCCTTCGGGCATGATGGTTTCGACGACCGTATGGATAGAATCATGCGGAAAATAGATAATGCCAATGCGTGTGCAGAAAATGTAGCCTTCGGGAAATTTACGGCACAGGAGGTAGTGAAAAGATGGATTCAAAGCCCGGGTCATAGAAAAAATATTGAGGGTAATTATAATATGACAGGCATAGGAGTTATAAGAGGCCGAGATGGTTATCCTTATTTTACACAGATATTTATTAATCAGCGAATGTGATATATACGCAGTCAAATCCCGGTCAGGAATGGGCGGGATTTTTTGTTTCTACCTTCCTGAATAAAAATCTTTCTTTTAATTTTTCCGCCAATAAATTGTACTTCTATCAGATTTATTTTGCTAATTTTAAGCATGAACAGACGACATTTTATAGGCACAGCCATAACTGGTAGTATTTTAGCAAAAAATAATATTGTTTTTGCAAAACCAGCCAATGAGATGAAAATCAGTGTATTTTCAAAAACCCTTCATTGGATTCCCGACTACAATAAACTGGCAGAAACCGTCGCGGGAATCGGTTTCGATGGTATTGATCTGACTGTCAGACCTGATGGACACGTATTCCCTGAACGGGTGGCAGACGACCTGCCCAAGGCAGTAGAAGCTGCAAAAAAGGCGGGTATCGGTGTACCGATGATTGTAACCAACATTCTGGAGGCTAATCCTATTTCAGAACTGGTTTTAAAAACGGCTGCTTCGCTGGGTATCAAGCACTACCGCATGGGTTGGTATGGTTTCGACCTTAAAAAAGATATTCTTACACAGGTGGCTGCCTTTGAAGAAAAAATGAGAGGTGTAGCTGCCCTGAATAAGAAATACAATATTTTCGGTGAATACCAGAACCACGCAGGCCTGTTCTTAGGAGCCACCGTTTGGGACTTTGAGCCTATCCTTAAAAGAATCAATTCGCCTTTATTGGGTTGCCAGTATGATGTGCATCATGCCACGCATGAAAGTGAAACTTCATGGGAGATTGGCTTCAGAATCATTGAACCTTATATTAAATCGATTGCCATCAAAGATTTCAGACGTGTGCTGAAAGATGATAAATTACAAAAAGAAGGCTGTCCACTAGGGCAGGGTGTAGTGAATTATGCTAAGTATCTGGCCTTATTAAAACAATACAACATTTCAGTTCCGGTTACGATGCATTTCGAGTACAAACTAGGGGGTGCAGAAAGCGGAGCCAAAACTATTACCGTTGAACCAAATGTAGTTACCACAGCTATGAAAAAAGACCTGATGGTCTTTAAAGGCTGGCTGAAGGATAATGGTTTGTAAGATTTTCACCCCACGCCAGCGGGCGACCGCCCTAACCCTTCCCAACAATGGATAGTGAATTTTTGCTCCCTTCCCCATTGTTGGGTCGGACCGCCGATGCGGAAGGGTCGGGGATGGGGTTCAACCCAATTCAACCCTTAAAAAAACCTACTATGAATAAACTCCTTTATTCTGTCTTTTTGCTTATTGTCGGCATTATCCCTTTGGCGGCTCAAAAAGGAAAATTTATTTTTCCTGATAAACCCGGTATGGTGTCTTATACCTATCGTAAAAGTCTGGCAAAAGATGCTGCTGCTACCCTTGATACCATCAAATCACTAGGTATTGTCGATATGGAGTTTTCAAGCCTCTTTGGCAAAACAGCCCAGGAAATGCGCACTTTATTAGATGCACGTGGAATCAAATGCTCTTCCTATGGGGTCGGCTATCCTGATTTACAAAATAAAATGGCAGAGGTAGCTCAGAATGCAAAAGCCCTTGGCGCTTCATTTGTACGTGTAGCCTGGATACCTCATACCGGAGATTTTACGTTAGCAATGGCACAAAAAACGGTTGAAGATTTCAACCAGTTTGGTAAAACGCTGAAAGATACCTACGGCCTTACTTTCTGCTATCATAATCATGGTTATGAGTTTCAGCCGCATGAAAACGGCACCTTGTTCGACTATATCGTTCAGAACACAGACCCGAAATATGTGAATTTTGAAATGGATGTTCTATGGACATTTTTTCCGGGACAAGACCCCGCAGCCTTGCTTAATAAATACGGCAAGCGTTTCAAACTCATGCACCTAAAGGATTTGAAAAAAGGTGTGGAAGGAAATATGTCAGGTGGTACCTCACCAGAAAATGATGTTGCTTTGGGTACAGGTCAGTTAGACATTCCTGCTATCCTGATAGCTGCCAGAAAGGCGGGGGTTGAGCATTATTATATAGAAGACGAAAGCTCAAGTATAGCAACGCAAGTACCCCAAACCATTGCCTACTTAAAAAATCTTAGAAAATAAATCCCGGTCCTGATGATTCGTATTAATTACACACTTAAACCTGCCGACTTATCCGATAAACTCAAAAGATTCTGGGAGCTTTCCGGTGAGAAAATTTCCTCTATCGAACAAAACTATGATGTTGCTAAAGGTTCACCTGTTTTTACCGCTGCCGGAAAATACACAACCCGGGGCTGGACAGAATGGACACAGGGCTTTCAGTTCGGTTCAGCTATATTACAGTTCGATGCAACGGGCGATACTAGATTTCTTGAAATGGGTCGCCAGAAAACCGTAGAGGTGATGGCGCCACACATCAGCCATATAGGTGTGCATGACCACGGTTTTAATAACGTAAGTACTTATGGGAACCTGTTAAGGCTAATGCAGGAAGGAAAGATTGAGAATAATAAATGGGAAAAGAATTTCTACGAATTAGCCCTTAAAATATCAGGTGCAGTACAAGCCAGCCGTTGGACAAACATTAAAACCGGAGGTTTTATCCACTCTTTCAATGGCCCTCACTCGCTTTTTGTTGATACCATCCGTTCATGCCGTGCCTTAATGCTTAGCTATAAATTAGGTCATGTTTTTCAGGCCGAAGGTGATGCAAAAATCAGTCTGTTAGAAAGAGCATTGGCTCATATCAAAGCTACAGCAGATTATTCTGTATTCTATGGAGAAGGGCGTGATTCTTACGACATCTGGGGGCGTACAACGCATGAAAGTATCTTTAATACCAAAGATGGTAATTTCCGCTGCCCTAATTCACAACAAGGTTATACGGGGTTTACAACCTGGACACGTGGTCTGGCGTGGGCAATATGTGGATTTCCGGAAGAACTGGAGTTTTTAAGTATCCTTAGTGATGAAGAACTGGAACCATTCGGTGGTCGTGTGGTTATCGAAAACTATATGCTAAGAGCCGCCCGTGCTACCTGCGATTTTTACATAGAACATACGCCAATCGATGGCGTACCTTATTGGGATACTGGCGCACCGAATCTGTGTAAATTAGGTGACTATTTAGAAAAACCAGCCAATCCGTTTAACGACTATGAACCTGTGGATAGTTCTGCTGCGGCTATAGCGGCACAAGGATTATTACGTTTAGGAAGGTATCTCCTCAATAAAGGCGAGACAGAAGTCGGAGAAAAATACTGGCAGACAGGGCTGACGGTTCTGGATACCATTTTTCAGGAGCCATATCTAAGTACTAATCCTGCTCATCAGGGTATATTATTGCACTCTATCTATCACCAGCCTAACGGTTGGGACTACGTGCCTGAGGGGAGTAAAATCGCTTATGGCGAATCAAGTATGTGGGGTGATTACCATGCCCGTGAGGTTGCCCTTTATGTACAGAAAATTATTGACAACGACAGATATTATACTTTTTACAATTGTTTGAACAGCTAATTCATGAGTACCAAGTTTAAACCAAAATATACAAGAGTAGCGCAATTAAAAACCGCCACAGATTTAAGGAAATATCTGGAAAACAGCCATGTAGATTTAGCATTTGATGATGAATTACTTGATGCCGCTGAATCTCCTTTTGCACAGCCTATAACGCTTAAATCTGGCAAACTTATTGGCAATCGATTCTGTATTCTGCCGATGGAGGGCTGGGACGGCACCGCAGACGGCAAACCAAGTGAATATACCAAACGCCGGTGGGAGAATTTTGCCATCAGTGGCGCTAAGCTATTATGGGGTTGTGAGGCAGTGGCTGTTCGTCATGAAGGGCGTGCCAATCCGAATCAGTTATTGATGAACGAAGAAAACTTCCCGGACTTCGTTGAGCTATTCCAGATGGTGATGGATAAACATGCCGAAAAGTTCGGTAATACAGATGATCTGGTAGTAGGCTTACAACTCACGCACTCTGGCAGATTCTGCAAACCAAATAGTCATAAGAAATTTGAATCAAAAATATTATATAACCATCCGATATTGGATGAGAAGTATCATCTGGGTGAGAACTACCCCCTCATGACCGACGATGAAATTGATGGTCTGGTAGATGATTTTATTAAGGCTGCCGTATTGGCACAAAAAGCCGGGTACCACTTTGTAGATTTAAAACATTGTCATGGTTATCTTGGGCATGAGTTTCTAAGTTCGTTCAATCGTGAGGGAAAATATGGTGGCAGTTTTGAAAACCGTACACGTTTCCTACGCAACATTGTAGAAGGCATCAAAAGAGAAGCTCCAGGCCTTGAAATAGGTATCCGCCTGAGTGCATTCGACTGGGTACCCTTCAAAAAAGACAGTGAAGGTCAGGGCGAGCCCGATTATTCGGCAGGTGAAACCTATCATTATGCTTTCGGAGGTTGCGGCAAAGGTACCACGACGGATTTGGAAGAGCCTAAGGCTTTTCTTGCGTTAGCTCAGTCATTGGGTATTCAGTTAATATGTATTACTGCAGGAAGCCCCTATTATAATCCGCACTTGATGCGTCCGGCTACATTTCCTCCTTCTGATGGTTATTATCCACCCGAGGAACCATTTCTGGGCGTAGCAAGGCAAATTGATGTAACCAACGAATTAAAACAGGCTTTCCCTGAATTGGTAATTGTTGGTTCGGCATATTCATACCTCCAAGAGTGGTTGCCTAATGTGGGGCAAAATGTGTTACGCAATGGCATGGCCGATTTTGTGGGTTTAGGACGTATGGTATTGTCTTACCCGACTTTACCGGATGATGTATTGAATAACCGCCCATTGCAGCGCAAAATGATATGCCGCACGTTTTCTGATTGTACAACTGCTCCTCGTAATGGTCTGATTTCTGGTTGTTTTCCATTGGACCCATTGTATAAGAATCTGGATATTGCAGATGAGTTGAAGGCATTTAAAGAACAATTCTGATTTTTGATTACAAATTTGAATGATGTTGAATTTTACAGGTATAGCCATCAGGCCGGATAATCAGGATTGTTTTGTAGAAATAGAGGATATCTTAGGTTACACGCTTGAAGAAAATGGACCGGATAGTGGGGTAGACGAAGTTTTTCAAAACCCGGCAGACAAAGAAATCTGCTTTATCTATTTTTCTGAAAATGGTGCACTTGCTATTGTGAATGAAATTAAAATAGCTCGTTTGTTTTTCAGACAACCGTATTTTCATGCGTATTTTAAAATTGATGAAACTTCAAAAATATTTAAACTGGAGTTTTTTGGAAACGAACATTACTCTAACTGGCTGTCTTTGATTGAGGAAAATGGTAGTAAAGACTTCAATGAGTCTTCTGATTTTGATATAGATGAAATAGATATTTATAATTCAGATAGTCTTACAACCATTAAAAGTGCCATAAACTTTATTCTGGAAGAAGATATATGGAATAATAAGCATATAGCTTTCAAAAGATTTACGAAGAAAAGCTGTTTCAGAAGGACGTTTGATGGTCATACGATAAGTGCAATTTATTCAGAAAATGGTAAGTTCCTGTTGCCGATGTATCATCACAATGATTTTGGAAAAGTAATTTCCTTGAGTCATGATTTAAAGGAATCTGTTGAACTTAATTTTGATATTCAGGATAAAAGTAAGACACATTTCGCAGGCATTCATTCCTATAAGGATAAATATATAGGTATTTCAGTAACAGATGTGGGTACACAACCCACTTATCCTTTTACGGTTCGAAACGTTTATCTGAGCATTGCAGATAAATCAGGCAACCTGATTTCGAAAGAGTATTTATGCGAAGGTATGTATACATTAAAGTCTGTTATTTATGATAAGTATCTGATAATTGTATGCCTTGATTATAATAGTAAAAACTGTATTATTAAATATGATTTAGAAGCGAATAAACTCACCAGAGCAGATATTGATTTTTGTCTATTAAATGAGTGGGGGAAAAATGTAGTTTTTAGGAATTTTAATATTATGATAATCAGGGACAAAGTATGGATTATGAATGAAGGCTCTAATGATATCCGCATCATGAACTCAGATATGGTTTCATTTTCCAGTGCAAGTGCAGACTATACGCATGAGGACCGATTTAATGCCAAAGATTTTTGGTCGGTAAATGCATTTGAAATTAAGGGTGAACCCATAATCTTTGAGTATACAAGTACTGAGAATGTTGGTGTTTTGTATTACGGTGAGGAAAAGATATACAGAAGATACCTGCATTTAAGATTAATAAAACTGTCAAAATCAGGAGATAAAATTTCAGAAGAAGTTTTTACACATGATTTGATAAGTATTCATTATAAACTTGATGTAATTGCTAAAGAGAATCTGATTATTATCAGGATAATTTATGATAGACGCAACATTGGTTATCTGGATATTTATGATACCGAATTACAATTAATAGAGCGTCAGGATTGGGACGTTAAACTGGATAGACCGATAAGAATTTACGGAGATTATCTTTATATGTTTAATATTGGTACTATCCATCGAAGGAAGCTCTGGCAGAACAAACAGGTCAATGGGTAAGTGAATTATAATCCACAAGAATGAAAAAAGTAGCATTCATCACAGGCGGTAGCAGAGGCATTGGCTTAGGCATAGCAGAACATCTGGCAAAGGCGGGTTTCAATCTGGCTATTAACGGTATGCGCTCTGAGGAAGCGGTTAAAGATGTTCTTTACAATTTAATTGGCTTAGGTGCAGAAGTGATTTACTGCCAGGGAAATATAGCTTCGGCTGATGACCGCAAAGGAATGCTTGAAAAAATAAGAGCCCATTTTGGCTGTTTGCACGTATTAGTTAATAATGCCGGAGTAGCTCCCAAACAGCGTAATGATATTCTGGAAGCAACCGAAGAAAGTTTTGATTATGTGATTTCAACTAATCTGAAAGGGACGTACTTTCTGACACAGGCGGTTGCCAACTGGCTGATTGAGCAGAAAACAGATAGTGAGGCATTTAGCTCATGTATCATCAACGTTTCATCTATTTCAGCTACGGTGGCATCAGTTAACAGGGGAGAGTATTGCCTCTCTAAAGCAGGTTTGAGCATGACTACCCAGTTATTTGCCGTTAGGTTGGGGGAATTTAATATTCCGGTCTATGAAGTACGACCGGGTGTCATAAAAACCGATATGACGGCCGGAGTTACTGCTAAGTACGACCAGCTAATAGAAAATGGTCTTTGCGTTCAGAAAAGATGGGGATTACCCGATGATATCGGAAGAGCGGTAGCAGCATTAGCCAAAGGGGATTTTCCTTATTCAACAGGTCAGGTGATGATGATTGATGGAGGAATGACGCTGGCGAGATTATAAATTCAACATTTCAACCTTCTAAAATTAATACTATGAAAAAATTTACCAGACGCGATATGCTCAAAACAGCCCTTCCCGGCTCTTTGGCGGTCATGTCTATTCCGACCATTATTCCCTCTACTGCTTTCGGAGCAAACGACAGACTCAGGGTAGCAGTAATCGGTGTCAATGGTCGTGGGAAAGACCATATCTCAGGCTTTATGAAACAGGACAACGTTGAGGTAGCGACCCTTTGCGATGTTGATAAAGTTGTATTACAGGAAAGAGCCAACGACTTTGAGAAGAAATACTCAAAAAAGGTGCAGATGGAGCAGGATTTAAGAAAAGTATATGAAGACAAAACCATTGATGCCGTAAGTATTGCCACTCCTAACCACTGGCATGCATTGGCGGCTATCTGGGCTTGCCAGGCCGGAAAAGACGTGTATGTTGAAAAACCAGCCTGTCATAATGTTTTTGAAGGCCGTAAACTGGTAGAAGCAGCTACCAAATATAATCGCATTGTGCAACATGGTGTGCAACTGCGTAGTTCGGAAGCAATTCAGGAGGCCATTAAACATTTAAGAGACGGGCTCATCGGTAAAGTATATATGGCTCGAGGAACTGTATATAAATGGAGACCGGATATTGGTAATCAGGGGCCATCACCCGTGCCTGCTGGCCTGGACTGGGATTTATGGCAAGGCCCGGCACAGGTTAGAGAATTCAGCAAGAACTATGTGCATTATAACTGGCACTGGTTCTGGGATTACGGCAACGGCGACATCGGAAATCAGGGTGTACACGAAACCGACCTTTGTATGTGGGGGCTTGATGTCGGTTTACCCGAAGAAATTACCTCAGCCGGAGGGAAATACTTGTGGAACGATTGCAAGGAAACTCCAGAAGTACTGACCTCAACCTATAACTATCCAAAACAGGGTAAAGTGATTCAATTTGAAGTACGCCCTTGGATGACCAACAAGGAAGATGGGATAGAAGTAGGAAATATTTTCTATGGTGACAAAGGCTATATGGTTATCAACGGTTATAATGATTATAAGACCTACTTGGGCAAAAACCGTGAGCCGGGCCCTGCAAGAAACGCAGGAGGTGACCATTACAAAAACTTTGTGGATGCAGTAAGAGCCAAGAACAAAGCTTTGCTCAATGGCCCGATTGAAACAGGGCATCTGGCTGCAAGCATTGCACATTTGGGCAATATTGCTTATCGCTTGGGCAGAACGCTGAAATTTGACCCGAAATCAGAGACATTCCCGGGTGATAAAGAGGCCAATGCTATGCTAAGCCGCAAATACCGTGCACCGTATCACGTTCCTAATAAGGTCTAATAAACGATAATACCCCACCCAAACCCTCTCCAACAGTGGCGATGGAAAAAACACCTCCCTTACCAACTAGTAAGAGAATGGACCAAAAGCCCTTCCTACTGTAGGGGAAGGGGTGGGATTCTTCAACCCTCTCTATAAAAAACCTTTTCATGACCGATTCTACGACTGACCAGAAAAATATACTTAAGCAACTCTTACAATTACCAGTACTGGTAGCTGCCCTAGGCTATCTGGTAGATATGTATGATCTCTTTCTTTTTAACGTAGTCAGAGTACCTAGCCTGAAAGATTTAGGTATTCAAGGTGACCAACTATTCGAAGAGGGAGCCTCATTATTAAACATTCAAATGGCCGGAATGCTCATGGGGGGAATTATATGGGGTGTGATGGGCGACAAAAGAGGTCGTTTGTCCGTATTGTTTGGTTCTATTATTATGTATTCCTTGGCCAATATTGCTAATGGCTTTGTGAATACAATTCCTCAGTATGCTGTATGTCGGTTTATAGCCGGGGTAGGGCTGGCAGGAGAGTTAGGAGCCGGAGTTACTCTGGTAGCTGAAATTCTTCCCCGCCAAATCCGTGGCTATGGTACCACCATTGTGGCAACTTTAGGTTTGCTTGGAGGAATAGCTGCCTATTTCGTGGCTAACCTGTTCGACTGGCGCATTTCTTACTACGTTGGTGGCGGTATGGGATTGCTATTGTTGATTCTACGTATCAATATCTTCGAATCAAAAATATTTGTTGATGCCAAAAACAGGCATATTCAGCGTGGCAATCTGCTGATGCTGTTCAATAACAGAAAGCGCTTTATCAAATACCTGATGTCGATACTGGTAGGTTTACCTATCTGGTTTGTAGTGGGTATTCTGATTACTTTCTCACCTGAATTTGCTAAAGCAGCAGGAATTGCTGAACCGATTAATGCAGGCAAAGCCGTAATGCTTACATTTACCGGACAAGTATTTGGCGATATTGCCAGTGGATTTTTAAGTCAATATCTGCAAAGCAGGAAGAAAGTTATATTATTATTCATTTTATTGTCCTTTGCTTTTGTATTAGTTTACCTTCTTGTGCCTGTCAGCAGCAGTGATAGTTTCTATCTGATATGTGCCTTTTTAGGTTTCTGCAATGGTTACTGGACGCTTTTCATAACTATTGCAGCCGAACTATTCGGTACAAACCTACGCGCAACGGTAGCTACTACGGTTCCTAATTTTGTGCGTGGTGCAACTATTCCATTACTCGCTCTTTTCAAATTCCTGAAACCTGATATGGGTATCATGTATGCCGCTTTGATAATAGGAGTGTTTACCTCAGCCATCGCTTTGATAGCCTTGTGGAATTTAGATGAGACGTTTACTAAGGAGATGGATTATGTGGAGTGACCTTCCGTAATTCAATCACGGTTTTCAGCATTCCATCATCAATAATCCTATGCCTGACCTATTTTCTACAAAAAAGGTCAGGCATATTTTGTTTGTGTAAAATGCAGACTTAAATTTGTTGAAGTTTAAAATATAATTTTACTGTTTTGGTGGACAATAAAATTGATGTCTAAATCCGGATTTTTGATGAAAAAGCTAATATTACTATTCATACTGTTTGCAGGGACTTTAAGTGCGCATGGGCAGAAAAAGAAATTTGTTGTGGCAGAGAAAATAAAATATGAGGAGAAAAGTGAAAAAGAAAACAAAGAGAATGATGAAGAACTGAAAGATGAAATGACTACTTTTCTGGGCTTTGGATTCAGGTTATCGATTAAAGATGTAGAAGAACCAATAAAAGAGTCTGGCACTGGCAATCAGCAAAAAAAGAAAGTAGGGTTACGTTTTCAGATAGGTTTTCAGATGCCCGGTTTCATCAAAACCAAACCGCCACAGAAACTCTTCAAGGCCGGTATGGACGTGGGGATTGTGAAATAGATGGAGGATTCATACTTACGACGATTTTAAGAGGGTGTAGCTAAAATAATCTTCAGAAAGACTTTAAGCAAGATTGTGTGTGCGGATTTAAATCCGCACACTACTAATAAAATAACCTTTGTTTTCTTAGATGCCGAATTTATCCGGTAAAATCTTCAGAATTTCAGAGTCTTACCTCCCTTTCAATTTATTTTCCAACACCTTCATAAAATATCCTCCAACTACGCTTCTTGCCTGAAAACCTACCATTTTTCCGGTAGTGGTTTCGTGCCAGTCACTTATAGGTACTCTTGAGGTAGTCTGGGTAGCGTATTTATACATAGGTTCAACAAGGGCATTGAAATCCTGTTTTTTATCGGCTAATACCGAAGTCCAGATTATCCAGTCTGATTTTGTATAGGTTTTGCGGCTGTCTAATGGTAAGCCATAAGCATTCTGTTTGGTAAGGTAATAAGCTACTTCCTTTTGATAAACCTCTTCCGGGAACAGATTCATTTTCAAAAGTTTATCCCAAACCAGATTATATTTCTGGCTCCAGGTGCCTTTATCGTTAAACGTTAAGGAATAATGATCACCATCGGCAGCCATTTCCTGCCATTTTTTCACCATGTCTCTGGTTAATGCTCTGTATTTGGCAGCCGTTTGTTTCTCGCCTAACTGTTCCGCCATTTGTGCATATCCACCCAGCGCTACAATGGCTTTCATAGAGAGATTGGCATTGCGGGCCAGATGCCCTGCGAAATCATCGGTGCATAATTGCAGGGCAGGGTCAAGGCCTTCTTTGCTGAGATAATCAGCCCAGACAGAAAGCGTTTTCCAGTGCTTTTTAGCGTATAAAGCGTTGCCTTCTATTTTAGCAATGGCAGCCGTCAGAATAATCATGTTGCCGCATTCTTCCACAGGCATATCTTCGCCATAGGTTTGTCCGTTGGCCAATGGATACGTACCTAAATCGTGTGCTGCAAAAGGCTTGGACCATATTCCGCTTTCGCTGTAGTAAAAAATACCATTCAGCATACCTTTCAACAAATCAGGATTATAAACCAGGAACAAAGGGGCAGAAGGGTAGGTAACATCAACCGTATTAATAGAGCCATTGCTGAAATTCTCTTTTGATAAGAATAAAATCTCGCCTTGTGGGCTTTTTACCAGTTTATGTGCAGCTATACTCTGGCGATAGGCCAGCTCGCACAGACGGGCATATTGCTCGCCTCCAGCTTTCAGTGCATCATTATAAATCCTGCGGTTCAGTGCTTCACATTTTTTGATAATGGCAGGATAGTCCTTTAAGGCCTGTGCCAGTTCTCCTTCAATAGTGGCATCTTTTTTAAGTTTCCACCAGGGAGAGAGATTGGTCTGAAAATATTGTACCGACTGAATATCATCATATCCTACCAGAAATAACTGCTCTTTGCCTGCACTGCCTACCTTGCCAGTATTTACAAGGGTATTAAGTAGCAGATGTTTACCGCCCAGATTATTGGCCGGAATGTATTCGAATGCTTTAGAGATATCTGTGCTTTTTGAAAACGATTGCAATACATTGGTTTTCGGCACTGCTATGTACATGTATCCCCAGTCAATCCGTACGTCATCCCCTTTCAGTTTTAAAACGTTCTGTGATGTTGTACCTGCCTTCATAATTGCCAGGCCATTGGCTGAATATTTGGTAGCCTGTACTTCCTGAGCAGGCGTATTAGTAGCTATATCAGTAGATGCGCCAAGAAACACCCGTACGTCATGCAGAAGGTTATCGGTAGCTTTCA
>CALRLN020000068.1:0-15382 GCA_943368675.1 Chitinophaga pinensis
GCTTAATGGCTATTCCTTCGGCTGTTTTGAAAACCGGAGTATTGACTCCGTTTGATTCAGGAGTGATTTCCTTTTCTTAAAATAGCTTTATCTTAGAAAAATCAGGTTTCATAGTTTGTTCCTTAGACTAAATGATACAATCTAAGTATCAGCGAATAAATTCGCCGTCTAAGATAACAAAGGAATAATTATATTTAACTGTCGGACTTAAGTCCGACAGTGCATACAAGAAACCTTTGTTATCTTAGCCACCGAACGGCGGACCGTTTCAGTCGGTGAAACTCAAGCAAATGTAGAGTACATTTTTGTGGTAAATATCCTCTTTTTTGAAAAGAATGCAATACTATTTGTCAAATTTGCGTGGTGTAGCAACAAAAAAAGTTTGCCTCTAAGAGAGACAAACTTTAATAAAAATAGAAGTAGATTTGTTTCAAAAGTTTTTCAATGATAGATGAGTTCCTTTGTTGGTAGCGCTGTGCTACTCAGTTTTCTTAAAGGAACATTGTGCGATTGCTTGGGTAAATCTTTCAAACCTTTCGTTCCTCTCGCTTCCCAAGCATCCAACCAATTGGTGATGGTTGCTCTGCTGACCTCAAAAATGTCCGACAATGTCGTTACGTTATAGCCTTTAAAACTTAATAGTACGGCCTTTGCCCGCTCACGTTCTCTATAATTACGACTACGACGAGACACTTCTCTCAAATACTCCACCTGATCGGGGGTTATTTTTCTTACGTAACGCATAGGCAAAACGTTTAATAAGTTTAATTCAAGTATTGCTTTTTCTTCATAATTAAGAACCTGTCTTACTCATTCTCCACAATTAGGCAAACCATGAATTCAGTTGTGACAGACTCTGTAAAACTAAGACGTTTAAAACTTTATGAACGCTGTTGAATTCATGAAATTTATTCTAAGTTTTGTGATTGAACAAATAAACGACCCCATGGCTGATTGGATAAACCATTGAATATCAACACTATTACTATGGATGAATGCATAAAAAGGTTGCTTTGCAATAATTCTTTGGTATTATCAATCCGGCTGACTGGTAAGTCCTCGTTGTATTGGCACAGGTATGGTGAGTGCTTACAGGCTGAACAGTTTATATCGTAATAATAATGTGTGAATAATGTAAGGATTTTTAAAATTTATGTAACTCTTTTTGATGAGAAGATGCAGACCTTTGTCTGGTGAAAATCTTTTCACGATTGTGCTGCCAGTTGCAGAAATAATTCTTTCAAATAATTACAGTATTGATTTTTTAGTACTCCACAAAATTGCTACGATTGGCCGGATAATTCTTCTGAATGGTTATTCTTCTTCAACTTATAGCAATGAACCTGTTTAAACTTATTTCTTTGGATTAGAAAATGATATATTTTGACTGCGACTGCTTCATTTATTTTCACCGTAGCTCTGCTACGATTCAAATAATTGAATTGTCTCGTCTAAAATCTATCCATTTTCATCAATAAATAAAAAGTTTAAACAGGTTCAATATCTCAACTAAAACAACATTTATGAAAACAACAAAATATTTAGGCATCTGGATGGATAGTTCAACAGCTCATATTATAGAATATGGTCAGGAAACGCCCGAGATTCAGGTTATCAATTCAAAATCTGACAGTTCGACCAAAGGCGAACACCAGATGCACAACAAAGAACAACATTTACAAAGCGACTATTATAAAGAACTTGGTGACGTTATCCGAAACTACGACGAAGTGATTCTATTCGGGCCTACCAACGCCAAGGTTGAGCTATTGAATATTTTACAGGAAAACCAGCAGTTTGCCAATATAAAAATAGAAACCCAGACAGCCGATAAAATGACTGATAGTCAGCAACAAGCATTTGTGAAAGATTATTTTGCGAAACATTGAGTGCCTTCTCCCATACAAATTTCATAACCAACAATAGCTGAACCAGTGAGCCGGATAATGGCGCACTGGGACCCGGCTTCGGGTTTGCTGCTATTGCTGCCTGATCCGCAAGACGGATGTATAAGCACTAAGAGAAAATGGATGGTTCAGGTCGGAGAATAATTTGGGTTATTCCTGACCTGTAATTTTCCTTTTGTGTCTGATGCCCCAATCAGCCAGCGCAGAAATGATTTGTTTTAGTGAATCGCTGTATTCTGTCGGCAGATATTCTACCACTACCGGTATCTGGTTAGGGTCGACTACCCTTTTTACCAGACCGTTTAATTCCAGGTCTTTCAATTCGCCCGAAAGCACTCTTGCCGAGATACCTTTTAAGGTACGCTGCAAATCGTTGAAGCGCTTGTGTCCGCTTAATAGCGCAATTATCACCCGTAATGTCCACTTCCCGCCAACCACATATAATGCGTCTTCTGTTGCGTCCAGATTTTTACTGCATTGTATCTCGTTAAATGCTACTTTTTTGCCTGATAATTCTTCCATTTTTATGATGTGCTAACAAAAACGTTACTACTAACCTTTAGTTTACTACTAACTTTTTATTAGCAAATATACATAAGTTTGCGACATCAAAAAAATAACAGTAATCATGAAGAAAATATTGCACATTATTTCAAGTCCGCAGGGAGAAGCCTCTGTCAGCAAAAAACTAGGAAACGCTATTATTGAAAAAATCAAGGCAAAGTATCCGGATAGTGTGGTGAAAGAACGAAACCTGACAACGAATCTTTTTCCGCATTTAGACCAGTTACAGATTGGGTCTTGGTTTACACCTGCAGAGAATCATTCATCTGAACAGGAAAGGGCAATTAAAATTTCAGATGAAGCGATTGCAGAAATGAAGGAGGCAGATATCTATGTGATTGGCGCCCCATTCTACAACTTTGCCATTCCGTCTACACTAAAGGCCTATCTCGACCACATTGTCAGACCCGGAATTACTTTCCGCTATAACGAAAATGGGAGACCTGAAGGTTTTCTGAAAAACAAAAAGGCGTATGTGGCCATTTCTTCGAGTGGTATTTACTCTGAGGGAGAGTTTCAATCGTTTGACTTTGTGAGTCCGTATCTGAAATTCCTGTTAGGTCTTCTTGGTATCACAGATGTCAGCATTGCCTGGGTTGAAGGCTTAAGATTTGAGGGCATCAAAGAGACAGCTTTTGACAGAGGGGTGGCAAGTATAGCGATTGACTGATGTTGTGAGGTAAGCTATAAAAGAGCCTGTTTAAACTTATTTGCGGTGCGCCGCTGCGATTTGGATTAGAAAATGGCATATTTTGGCTACGACCGCTTCATTTATTTTCACCGTAGCTCTGCTACGCTTCAAATAAATGAATTGTCTCGCTCAAAATCTATCCATTTTCATTAATAAATAAAAAGTTTAAACAGGCTCAAATTGCAGGAAATAAAGTTGTGTGAATCAAGCTCAAAAGTGATTACCAAAAAATCTTATTGCTTGAAGTATTACGTCTAAAAGTCCTGAAAGGTTGCTTAGCAACCTTTCTTTGTTTATCGCTGTTAATAGCCTGAATACTATCTTTTACTGTATTATTTTGTAGATTTGCCTTATTAATATCACCCATATTCCATTTGTTTCATAAGAGTATATGCAAATTATAAATCCTGCTACCGAAGAGATTATTGCCACGCTTGTTGAAGACAAGGCCGAAAGCCTTCAGGCAAAACTAAAAACGCTGCAAAAAGGACAGAAAGCCTGGGCGAAAGTCACACTAAAAAAGCGTATCAGTATCATTGCACAGTTTTCAGAACTGCTTGCTGAAAATATAGAAGAACTGGCCGCCACACTAACGGCTGAAATGGGTAAGCCTTTGCAACAAGCCCGCAACGAAGTGAACGGTGCCAGAGGACGAATCAAGTATTTTGTAGAAAACTCTCAGAAATACCTGAAAGATGAAGTAGTGACCCGTCAGGATAACCTGACTGAACGGATTTCTTATGAACCACTGGGAGTTATATGCAATATATCTGCCTGGAATTACCCTTTTCTGGTAGGTGTCAATGTGTTTATTCCGGCCTTAATCGGTGGTAATGCGGTTTTTTATAAACCTTCGGAGTTTTCGACGCTGACAGGGCAGAAAATTGAGAAGTACCTGAAAAAAGCAGGCGTGCCGGAAGATGTTTTTCAGGTAGCCATAGGAGGTAGAGAAGTAGGTGAATTATTGCTGGAAATGCCATTGGATGGTTATTTCTTTACGGGTTCGTACCGGACAGGGTTATCTATTTATGAGAAAGTAGCTCATAAAATGGTGCCTTGCCAATTGGAATTAGGAGGTAAAGACCCGCTTTATGTGGCTGATGACGTAGCTGATATTAAGGGGGTGGCAGCAGGAACAGCCGATGGCGCTTTTTATAACAACGGACAAAGCTGCTGCGCCGTGGAGAGAATCTATGTGCATGAGAAAGTCTATGACCAATACGTAGAAGAATTTGTAAAAGAGGTGAATGGCTATAAGATTGGTCAGCCAAAAGAAGAAGGTGTTTATATTGGTGCACTGAGCCGTCAGTCGCAATTGGAGTTTCTGGAAAATCAGGTACAGGATGCCCTGAAAAAAGGTGCGAAATTATTGATTGGGGGCAAAAGCATAGCAGGGCAAGGGTATTTCTTTGAGCCAACTGTACTGGTAGATGTAAACCATAAAATGAGCGTCATGAAAGACGAGTCTTTCGGGCCTATTATTGGTATCATGAAGGTGAAGGATGATAAAGAAGCCACGAAACTGATGCAAGATACCGAATATGGATTAACAGCGGCGGTATACACAGCAGATAAAAAACGCGCAGAGAGGATATTGAAACAAGTAGATGCCGGAACAGGTTACTGGAACTGCTGCGACCGTGTGTCGGCTCCCCTACCCTGGAGCGGTCGTAAAAACTCAGGTTTTGGCGCAACGCTTTCACATGCTGGGATACGAGCATTTGTAAAGCCTAAGGCTTGGCATTTGAGGGGTTAATCTTCTATTGGAGGTATTTGGAAGCCTTTTTCGGCAAGAATTTGTTCGATAGAAAAGGAAATATTTTCAAATACCTCCATTTTTGTTTGCCAGTTGATGATGCTCCAGGTAGGATTTTCTTTTTCGGCTACAATCACTTGTCGTTGAGAGGTAAGAATCCAGAAAACTTTTTCAACGCCAAATTCTAATAGTTTTTTAGTTTTGCGTTGTATATAATCGTAATCCTTTCCTTTTTCTAAATCAATCTTTACATCGACTTCCAGGACTATTTTTGGAGCGACATCCAGATATTTAGTTGAAAATATACTACCAATTTCGTTAATGTCTACAATAGCAATATCAGTAGACAGGTTGTTTTTCTTTGAAAGATTAACGCCTGATTCGCCTGTAAGTGCATACCGGTTTTTAGGGAGTAAGCCATTCAGATAGGTACCAATAAAACTTACAATAAATGCCTGAAATACGCTTGCGCCCATAATATCATCAATTGTCTTTGTACCTGCCAATACTTCTTTATATCCCTTACGATAATATTTTTTACCGTCGATTTCATCGCGCACAAGTGCAGCAGGTATTTTCATACCGCTTACTTTATTTCTTGTTTTTTCTGAAATCTCAACCATCGCTGCATTAATTTTTATCAAATTTAATTAATTCTCTTCAAATCCTGTTCTTAGAATCAATAATTATCGTTACCGGGGTATAATTAGACCGAAGGCCTGGTATTTGAGGGGTTAAGAAGAAATGATTTTATAGAAACATTAAAAAAACAGAAATACAAATACTCAATTTCTTAAAAGTACTTATTTTTTAAAGAAAAAATCTTCTGGACACTAGCTGTTATTATATCTCCTTCCTCTATATCTCACTAATCATCTCTGCCACTTCCCTACCCGTCTGCATGGCACCATTCAAAGAAGGATACGCCAGATAATCGCCACATCGATACAGATTTTCATCCAGTTTCAGTTCCTGTCTTCGTGTCCCTGCCGGAAATCTCACTACTGCTTCGGGTATATGATACGTTTTTAAATGTTTCCAGACATTCACCTGCGCCCCAAACCAATCGTATAATTCACGTTTGATGCGATTGATATGATTCCGCTCGTCAATTTTGTCTGATCCGTGTGCATTAACCGCAATCAGTACTTTGCCTGCTATGCCATAGGTAGGGGCAATATCAGTCAGTACACATAAACTATGTACTACCCCCTTTCTATCCGGATTTAAAGATAGAAACTTCTGTCCTTTCTGAGGCGAATATTCAGCCGAAAAATAAGCACAGGTACTAACGGCATAATCATAAGTTTTGTCTTCCCCTAACAGCCCCGAAGCCGTATGTGGGTCTGTGGCTACTACAATTCTATCTGCTGTAAATGTTTCTCCGCCTTCTAAAACAACCTGATTTCCCTCTATGGCTTTCACCCATGTATTCAGCATGATTCTTTCTTTTGAAATCATCCCCGCAATTTGCTCAGGAATAGCCTGCATACCTTCGGCAGGAATCGCCATATCACCTTTATAAAATTGCTTGAATAAAAAATGGAATAAATTGCTTGAAGTACTCAACTCATTTTCCTGAAAAAATCCGCCAAAAAGTGGCCTGAAAAACTGCCCGATAATCTCCTTACTCCATCCGTATTTCTTCAGGAATTGTAGCGTATCCGTATCATCCATCTCAAAAAGCTTTTCGTCAGTAATACCCGACACATACTCCGCAAACTTTCTGATTTTTGCTTTATCACTTCCCGAAATTGGCGACGATAAACTCATCGAAAAAAAAGAAGACTTACTTCTGAAAGGGTTTTCAATTTTTGTAAATCCTTTCTCTGTTTTTATCAAGGCCCCCGGTTCAAAATACCTGAGGTCTAAATGGCTGTAATTTAATATTTTACGTGCCTCGGCATAGTTGGTCAGCAATACCTGAAACCCCCTGTCAAGTCTGAAACCCTCAACAATATCTGTGCGCACCCTGCCGCCTAAAGCGTCTGACCCTTCCAGAATTACGAAACTCATCCCTTTGTCGTTCAGGTACCTGGCACAGGTCAATCCCGAAATCCCACCACCGATAATCACCGTTGAAAAGTCATTCATAAACTTTTAATGCCTGTTTTTCGTTTTTACTATAGAAAGTTTTGAAAATTCAATTTTAAACCACTATTTTGTCATTAGAATACGCAAATATATACGTATTTCCGTAATTACATCCTTGTCACAACACACTAAATCTTAATAGAATTTTTAAAAGAATAGAATGAATTATCAGGTACAACAAGAGGGAGAGTTTAAATACATTGATGAAGGAAGCGGTGACACCCTACTCATCCTGCATGGCTTATTTGGTGCATTAAGTAATTTCGACGATGTGATTGAAGGATTCAGGCATCGTTGCAGGGTTGTTATCCCTGTAATGCCTATTTATGATATGCCCATGCGTGAAGCAAGTTTAGAAGGTTTGCGGGCGTTTATAGAAAGATTTATTGCTTTTAAACAACTGAAAGATATTATTCTGTTAGGTAATTCGTTGGGTGGCCATGTGGGTTTATTGTACACACTGGCACATCAGGATACCATCAAAGCATTGATACTGACCGGAAGTTCTGGTTTATTTGAGAATACAATGGGTGGCTCGTTTCCTAAAAGAGGCAGTTATGATTATATCCGTGAGCGTGTAGCCTATACCTTTTATGACCCTCAGACAGCCACCAAAGAGCTGATTGATGAATGCTTCGAGATTACTTCGAGTATTCCGAAATGTATGAATATCGTTCAGATAGCCAAGTCGGCACAGCGCCATAATATGGCAAAGGAAATTCCGGCTATAAAAGTACCCACTTGCCTGATTTGGGGCCTTAACGACACCATAACCCCGCCACACGTAGGGTTTGAATTCAATCGTTTGCTAGAAAACTCAGAGTTGTATTTTATTGACAAATGTTGCCATGCCCCTATGATGGAGCGCCCCGAAGAATTTAACCATTATCTGGCCCGATTCCTCGACAAAGTACAAGTGGAAGTCTTGGCATAATTTTTTAAGGTATTATCACTGTATCTTATAAAATCATTTCCTGTTGAGGCGTAAGGAAGCAAAATTAAGTGAAAACATTATTACAAAAATAACAACTAAAAATTGTATCCTATAGCATCATTTCCTGTTGAGGCGGACGGCCAATCTGTGAGTTTAAATGATTGCTGCTTTTTGGGCGCCCGGCTAGGGTTACTTTTTTTCAGGCAAAAAAAGTAACAAGCCGTAAATTATAAAACAGCAGCAAACTATAATTAAGGATGTTTCTAAATTTAATTGTTAGTAAATATGATTTAAAATCAAACGCAAAATGACGGCTGCTCAAATTATCAACCACGAATTACCCGTTTTGAAACCAGGCGACACCGTTGGTGAAGCTTTGAACTGGATGGAAGAGAATCGCATCGGACAGTTGGTGGTTGTCGATAATGAAAAATACGTTGGTCTTATAAGTGAAGATATATTGTTGAATTATGACGAAGACTTATTGATTTCCGAGATAATGCCGCAATATTCAGGCGTATACATTTTCGATTACCAGCACATCTACGAAGCCTTAGGGCTTATTTCAAAATATCATCTGCTGATATTAGCAGTGGTAGACGAAGACCAGATTTTTGTCGGCAACATTACAGCAGCAGAAATTTACAACAGATTTGGCGAACTCCTGGGAGCACAGGTCCCCGGAGCAGTATTAGTAATTGCCATCAAGAACCGCGATTATTCCTTGTCAGAAATCAGCCGTTTGGTAGAATCTGATAACGCCAAAATTCTGAGTAGCTATTTCTCAGGTAATGACTACTCCGGAGAAGAAACGTCAAGGCTTACTTTAAAAATAAACCGCCAGAATATCACTTCTATTGTAGCCACGCTTGAGCGCTTCGGCTATATGGTTGAGGGTGCCTACGCCAACGAACCCATTGACAGCATAGAGCAGGAACGCTATGACATGCTTATGCGATATCTGAGTGTTTAGCCTCTGCTTCCTCTACTTTAGTGGTATGCTTACGCAAAGTTCGGATAATCAATAGCAGACTTGTTGTGGTTAAAATAACTGATGCCAGAAATGGAACTCCCGGAAAATAGATTCTTGAGCCATCCTTATTGGTAAGTAAAAATGTGATTGCATTTTTCAGAACAGGAATCTCAGGAAAATAATTCGGCGTGCCTTTGGCTGTATAAACAGCAAACAGACTTGTCATCAATAAAGGGCCGATAATCGTTGCTACACTGTTAAGGCTCGTCAGAGAGCCCTGCAATTCTCCTTGCTCATTGGCAGGCACCTGTCCCGAAATAATCCCCTGCATAGCAGGCCCGGCCAGCCCCCCTAATGCAAAAGGAACCATAATGGCATATACCATCCAGCTCTCATTGGCAAAGCAATACAGCAGCGAGCCCAGAATCGAAAACCCGAAACCTGTATAAATAGCCTTTCTTGCACCTAATTTCGGAATCAGAATCCGTGTAAGAAAACCCTGCACAAAGGCAATCATCAGGCCAATAAACGTCAGCGAGAAGCCCACCTCCCGCTCCGACCACTTAAATTTTTCCTGAGTATAATACGTCCAGGTACCCTGTGTAGAAAAACTAGATACATAAACCAGAAACAAAGCCGTAACCAACCCGATAATCATCGGAAACCGGCGCAGGTTAATCAAAGCGCCAACCGGATTCGCACGCTTCCAGTCAAATTTCCTACGGTTCTCTATGCTCAACGATTCCGGCAATACAAAATAGCCATACAGCCAGTTTAATATAGTCAGCCCCCCCGCTACCATAAAAGGTACGCGGGTGCCGAGATCACTCACAAAACCCCCGATAAGCGGCCCGATGATAAACCCTAAACCGAACGCCGCCCCTATCATACCAAAATTCTGTCCACGTTTTTCGGGTGTGCTTATATCTGCCATATAGGCAGCAGCAGTAGTAAAACTGGCTCCCATTACACCCGCAATCAATCGCCCTACAAACAACCAGGCGATAGTAGGCGCAAAAACCAGCAAAAGATAATCGAGTCCAAACCCAAAAAGAGAAGCCAGCAATATAGGCCTGCGCCCGTACTGGTCACTTAAGCCACCCATTACCGGAGAAAAAAGAAACTGCATCACTGCATAGGCAGCACCCAGCCAACCACCATAACTGGCAGCCCCGCTTATATCCACGTGCGCTAATTCTGAAATCAACCTGGGTACAACCGGGATAATCACCCCGAAACCAATAGAATCAATTAATACAGTAATGAGGATAAAGGAAGTGGCAGCACTCTTCTTAACAGACATGGTTCGGTAAGTTTTTACGCAAATTAATTACTTTTCTATCGTATTTTTTTAATTCCTTATTAAATTTAGGTTAAAGGCCTAGTAATTTAGTTTGTTTCTAAATGCCTGCTGCTCAACTATATTCAGGAGAAACCCACCCTGCTATATCCGGCAACATAGTTAATTGCACCCATCAATAAGCCCTGTATAAAACACGGCACCATCACTTACACTAAAGCCGGGATTCAACTCCATCGATCTGGCATTGAGTATTAGCTTTGTCACTCCTGTTACTTTATTGGCAGCCTTTATTTCAGCAGCCGCTTTCACATGGTTCCCAGCCGACAAATCATCTATTGGGCTTGCTAAACTAATAAGATTATTACATGGGGTAGAATTATACAGGTTCGTGATTTCAGAAGGCGAAAGTGCCCTGTTCCATATACCATAATCATCAAGTTTGCCCAGAAAGACTTCAGCAGGAATATTAGAGGCCTCTCCACCCAAAACTATCTTGCAGAAATAATCATTGGCACTCACGTTCCCTACCACTGTTTTATCCAGTACACCATTAATATAAAAATCATAACTGAGTCCATTCCTTACTAATACAATATGATTCCACGTGTTAATCGTTCTTACTGTATTAGAGTAGCCTTCATACTGAACAATATCCCAATTTCTTACATTAGGTTGAGAAGCCGCCAGAAATACATATTTATCATCAAAGTTTTCTCTGAACGGATTATTACTGCCATATAAGGTAATAGCAATACCATTATGTGGTTCTGTATTAATTATCACCTGGCTATCGTTATAATTATACGGATTCAGAAAACTGTTAGAGTAGGTCCAGCAGGATATAGTAAATGCATTCCAGCCTACATTAAAAAATGCATTATAAGTATCAATTCTACTGCTTGACCCATTAAATTCATAGGCACTATTGGCATTACCAAATCTGTCTGTCGTTAAACTGACATTCGTAGGAATACCATGATTATCGTTTCCACTGGCATCATCCGCATTGCCATTAAATCCCCAATAAGCCACCAGATTATTGGTTGGCACATAAGGTGGCACTTGCGAAAAAACTGATACATGAATAGATAAGAAAAACAGGCTTACAATCAGGGGAAGAGGTTTCTGGTTCATAAAGAGAGTTTTTTTAATCAACAGCAAAAAAATAAATTAAAGAATAGATGTACTTTAAATTCTCATTTACAGGCTTCAAAAATACTTAAAATTTTATAGAATATCAACACATTCCGACAAATGCTTAAACACCATTATTTAGATTTCTTTATTTCAAAAGGCACACAAATGGTACAGTTTTTATTCATCAATCCTGTTATTTCTGATTGAGTCAAAGCCCGGTTCCAGATGCCGTAATCATCCAGTTTCCCTAAAAACACTTCTGCAGGTATATCGGCAGCCAGCCCTCCCAATACAATCTTACAAAAATAAGAATTAGCAGGTTTGGCACCTACAACGGTTTTGTCTAACACCCCATTTACGTAAAATTTATAGCTGGTTCCGGTTTTCATCAGTACCAGATGATTCCAGGTATTGATGGTTCTGGCTGTATTTGAATAGCCTGTATACTGAGCAATATCCCAGTTTCTGACATTAGGTTGCGAGCCTGCCAGAAAAACATATTTATTATCAAAAAACTCTTTAAAAGGATTATTTTGCCCGTATAATGTAATCGCAATCCCGTTGTGGGGTTCGGTGTTAATTACTACTTCACTATCATTAACATTATTCGGGTTAAGAAAACTGGTAGAGTAAGTCCAGCATGATATAGTAAAAGACTCCCAGCCGATATTAAAAAAAGCATTATTGATGCTGATTCTGCTATTGTAGCCATTGAACAGATAAGCACTATTGGCAGTTCCGAATCTATCGGTAGTCAAAGTTACATTAGTAGCAACCCCATGATTATTATTTCCACTGGCATCATTGGCATTGCCTGTGAATCCCCAATAGCCTACTAAACCTTTGGTTGGCACATAAGGCGGTACCTGAGAAAAAGCAGATAAATGCAAAGATAACACGAACAATGTTGTAAACAGGACGAGTTTTTTTGTTTCATAAAGCAGTTTTTTTAATCAACAGCGATAAAAAATATGAATTAATAATTAAAATTGCCACGACCTTCCGGTCGTGGATTTAATAAATGAAATCAAAAGCCGACAATAGCATATGTCGCCGGGCCGGAAGTAATAAAGCCGGAATATCCTTTACTCCGCACTTTCACTCTTCTCTTCAGTTTTCCTCTTACGAAAACTAACAAATGCCACAGCCACACCCCATAAAAGTATGGATGCAATCGAAACATAAGTTCCTTCTTTAACTGTTGGCGGTTCAAATTTCAGTTCTACTTCATGGCTTCCTTTTTCCAGCAGAATCCCCATTAGTCCGGCATCAACCTTTTCAATAACAGCTTCTTTCCCATCTACTTTTGCAGACCAGCCTTTATCAAAAGGAATAGCAAAGAAAAGAATCTTAGCTTTATCCGCTTGCACTTTTCCTTTTATCAGATTATCCGAAAACGACGTAATCTGTAAGGTATCCTCTTTGAGTTTACTCGTCCAGCTTTTCAGCGCCTCAAGCGTGACACCCTCAGTAGGAACCACAGGAGTGCTGATCTTTGAAATACCTTTAAGTTTTTGTTCCACTTCTTTACTGACATTCACAGCCTGAAGTACCGCTATCTGTCTGTCGAGCGAATCAAGTTTATTATAATCTGCTTCCGGAATATACTGGTCAAAAGTTACACCCAAAGGCAGATTATCTTTCAGTACAAACACTTTCACATCTCTGAACATCCCCACCGAATCCTGATTAGCCCCCCGCATAGCAGCCGCATCCACCCCTTTAGCCAGAAAATATTTCACATTACAAAGTCGCTGAATCAAAGGAGAACCCAATACACCATATAGCCAGCGGCTGCTTGTTTCATCATTAATCCGAAGCAACTTTACGCTCTCCAGAAACTTCACATAGTTCAGTTGGTTAAATGAATGATACGAACGCGTGCCATAATACCCCTGAATCTTGGCATCGTTGGTACTCTGATGAATAGCCACCCCAGAGGTATAGTTTTTCTCGATTCTATAAAAATCAGGATCTTTTGTTTTCAGATAATTAACCGCTTCAACAGTACCATCTTTTAGTCCTACGCCCTCTTCGCTTAGTTCCTGTTTAGTCAGAGCATCCCGCTTTTTAAGCGAGTTCGATGAAAAATAAACTACTTCTATCAAAACCAGTACCCCGATTAGCACCACCGACAATACTTTCAGATTATTGCTACGGCTCATAAATATAAAGCCTGTATATAATAACAAGAAAATATTTGCCATACTTCTCACGCCTTTGCTCACGGTCTGACCTTCGGCAACTACAGTATTCACAATAAGAAGCAATACCACGCTCGTAGCAGCCAGAGCTATCACATTTACTTTCCCGTTTTCATATAAAAAGTTTAAGGCCCGCATCGAAAAGAAAAGCAGCAGGCATACCATCAGTAAAGAGAAAGTACGGTAATAGTCTCCCGTAAATAACCAGAAGGCATATCTGAAATACGGAAAAATGATAATTAATAGGCATAAACCTACCAAAGCACCATAAATAATCCATTGCTTACGATTAAGCTGAAAGAAAAACTGAGGTGCCAGAAGCAAACTTAAAAACCCGCAATAGAAAACTGGTGCCTCCATATAATTCTGCCAACCTGTATAGCTTTTACCATCACCCAGAAAATCACTTGAAAACATCCTTAGCAATACAGTAGAATATTGCTTCCATTCACCAAGGCTTAATACCGGGCTGCTCCTGAGCGTATTGGCGTATGAGTAATCACCGCTTACACGGGGGCTATCAATCATTTGTTGTAAATTACTCCAAAGCTGAAAAGAACCCATACCCAGGCCTATTACGCCCAATACCAGAAATACCAGTAGGTACTTACCATAAGTAAGCGTTTTTAATGAATGGCTTTCGGCATAGCGTACAGTAATATAAGAAAACAACATAATACCATAGAGGTATAAATCAAAAGGTTGATGTATACCCACCAGCGCAATCGCAACCGGAAACAAAGCCCATTTTTTCTTTGATAGATATAGCTCCACAGTATACAGTAGCATAGCTATATGGAGTACTTCAAGCGGAAATTTATCCACCGTCCAGGTACCACCAATAATCACATATCCGCAAAAAGTAAATAGTATCCCTCCTATCAGAGCAGGGTAATTTTTTATTTGCAACGTTTTTAAATAGAGAAAGAAGAAAATACCCGCCAGAAACATATAGATAAGCTGCATCCAGATCATTACCGAAGCGCTGTCTGTTTTAAAAATCAGAAACAGAACAGCACTGATAGGGTCAAACCAGAAAGGGTGTACATTCTGCCCCAGGCCTTGCTGAAAAGACCATTGCGGCATAATGCCGTATTTCTGTATATAGGCCGCATGATGATAGAATTGCGGATAAATAAGGTTATACGAGTCACTCCCTATATCCCTGAACATATACGCCAGTTTGCCACCTATATATGATTTATACACCCAGCCTAATAATACAATAAGTAATCCGGCTAATAATGATAATATCCGCACAGAAGATAGTTTTTCAAAGAAACCTATATTCCCCGACGAAACAGCAACAGGGGTAGTATGAACTGATTTATCACTCGCAATGTCTGCTTTATTGGCCGGAGGTGTCGTAGCGGCATTAGCAGCAGGTTTAATATTGTTTTTTTTATTCTTAGCCATACAGGGCAGTAGGGAAGGTTTGTTTTTACAAAAATAGCAAAAGCCTTGCCTAATTTGCTACAAACACAAAAAAACAAATTATTATTAAGCAGTATTTTAATCAAAAAGTTGCGTGGATTCTCTCTTTATCAGCCTGATTATCTCATCCTAAGATTACACCCCAAACCCAGATAAAACGGCAACAACGGTGCCTTCTTAAAATCCTGACTAATCACCCTGCCAGCCCTAACCGTTAAATCATGCCGCCGCCAGCTAAAACCTGATTGTATACCATAGTTTAAATTCCCTCCGGTAGCAGGCATATACCAGCCGTCTTTCGCCGCAAAATTCTCTTTCATTAAATCCGAATGTTTAAAATGCGCAACAATCGCCTTATCAAAACCCACCTCTCCTGCCACAAACC
>CALRLN020000069.1:0-15252 GCA_943368675.1 Chitinophaga pinensis
AACTGATATAATTATTGCCTTTACCGACCGGATTCAGGTTCAGTCCATTGCTACCGAAAGGTGAGGGAGCTTCGGTGGTCTTTTCTGTGATTTTGGTTTTGCCATCGAGCAAAAATTCAAACAATCCAAAATTGCAGGCAACAGACAGAGTGTGTTTGTCATATTTATTAGCCTGATTGATAGCGCTTTGCGGAATGTCAAGGGTTTTGAAGGGTTTGTCTCTAGTATCGCTTTTATCATATCCTACCCGGTAGATATTCAGTCTGGCTAACCCATCTGCGGCATCAGACACGCCCGAGATGTCCAGTTCAAGTGCTATATAGCTTTCGTTTCTCCGGTTTTCCATGCCCATCAGGTTCAGGTCTTTATCCATCAGGCGGGTATCGTTGCCACCAAATACAAAGGCAGCTTTGGTGCTATTAGAACTTTTATCTAGCTGAATACCATACTCAAACTTGAATACCGATAGCGCCGGGGCATATAAAACCAGGTCATCTGCGCTTCCGCCAATCCATTGTGCGCCGTCCCAGGCCGAAATGTCTGGGTTCATCAGACCTGTTTCAAACCAGGCACTTCTGGTTGCGACTTCATTGAAATTATTCCAGACGGTAAGTTTCCAGTGATAACGGGTAGTAGCCAGAAGGTTTGTCCCTTCATAAGTAATGCCATGCGAAATACCACTACTGACTTTTTTAGAATCCCATACGATACGGTTCTGAGAATCTGTCACTACCAGTTGATAGGCCGTTTGGGCATAGCCCCGGCGAGCATCTAAGGCATGCATCTGCCAGCTGAATCGGGGAGTGCTTACATCTATTCCTAAGGGATTCGTCTGGTAATCTACCTGTAGTTTTTCCAGAGAGAATTTACCATAAGTAATACCAACAGCCAGAAGAAACAAGATTAATGTTAGGGAGAATTTATGTTTCAGCATAAAGGAAAATATTTATTTAGCATCATAGATTGTTGAAATAAAATAAGACAAAAAAAGCTGAATAACTCTTATGCACTATGCTGTGTGAAGATAAACACCTGAAGTGCGCATGATGAATGCGCCAATGGGGTAGAGGAAAGCATGAGCAGGAGAGATGGGCATTAGTGCAAGTTGTAGTATTGTTATATGTTCTCATAAAATAAGTGAGGTTGGCAGCATATTGGTGATAGTTAATGCAGTGAGACATTTTCATTACGAATTATTTTTCACATTTATTTTTCAGGTATTGTAGTTTTTGTATATTTACCAATATTCGATAAACATTGCTATGCTGTTGCTGTGATTCCGAAGCCTTATCGAAACGAGTATATTGCTTAATCTGCCGAAATTTCAACCTATTCCTGTTTTTTTAACCTAATATAGACTATGTCAGAAGTAATCAATTTAAGTTCAGACCTGAAAAAATGCCCGTATTGCGCAGAACTTATCAAAGTAGATGCCATTAAGTGTAAGCATTGCGGAGAAGCTCTGGATGGACACCCGAACCACGGTAAATCAAACTCATCTGCTCCTCAACCAACTATTAATATACAGACACCCCCGCCACAATACAGGGTTCGTAAATGGAGCCCCGGGGTTGCCGCATTGATTAGTTTTCTTATTCCGGGTGGTGGACAAATGTATAAGGGTGAAGTTGGCTTAGGCATTATCTGGTTTATAGTGGTTATTATCGGCTATATTTTTCTTGTGGTCCCGGGCTTAATTCTGCATCTGATTTGTGTAGTTACCGCTGCTTCCGGTGATCCGTATAAGGATTGACAATAGAGTGTATTTCTGTTATATTTTGCTCCACTGGTTATTCCGGCAATCACTTTTTTGCGAATGGTTGCCAGCAGCCACAGGAATGATTGAGAGAAAGACAGCATATGATATTGTAGCACAACCATACAGGTGAAACATTGCAGTATGTTTCACCTGATATTATGTTGGGCATATCTCATGAAGAAACTGGTGAAGCGAGAGCTTTTGTTTCAAATCTCAGAGTAAAGGTAGTGCCCACGTTAATAGTGCTATCAACTGTAATGCTGCCACCCAGGCTTTCCATCTGAGATTTAATAAGGTATAAGCCCAGGCCTTTACTATTCGGGAAATTATGAAACCTCTGGTAAAGTCCGAATACTTTTTCCTTGTGTTTATTCATATCAAACCCGATACCGTTATCGGCAAATGTCATAATTATCGAATCGTTGGTTTTTCTGGTTTCGATCTTAATTCTGAGTTTCCGGTCGTGTGCCCTGTATTTGATGGCATTGGTCATTAAATTCATCAGTATACTTTCCAGATAAGTTTCTTTGAAGACCACGTAGGGGGCCAGATTAAACCGGGTCTCTATTTCAGGTTCGGCCTCCTGTATCAGATTGGTAAGCTGGCGTTTTACAAGGGTAAATATCTGCCCGAATGCCACTTCCTTTTGCTCTATTGAACTATTATCGCGTATAATCAAAGTTTTTATGAGGTCATTAATGGTACTATCCAACTGAGCTGTAGAAGTACCAAAGCCATCAATAATGGCTTTCAGCATTTCGTCTTCAATCGGTATATCCTTCAGTAAATAGATAAAACCCATCAGATTAGAAAGCGGAGCACGGAGGTTATGCGAAATAATGTAGGAGAAATTTCTCAGATCATTATTATTCTGATTCAGGGTTGTTATCAGTTTGTCACGCTCAATCTCCTGATTTTTGCGCTCGGTAATATCTCTGAAATTCACCACTATGGCGCCTACCGCAGGCTCATTGAGCAGGTTAAGGCAGCTGGCTTCCAGCCATTTATAGTGGCCGTCTTTACAAAGGCTGCGATACTCAAAGTATCTGGTTTTTTCGGGGTCTTCAACCACATCGACAAAGGCCTGAGAAACAAGTTGAAGGTCATCAGGGTGAATCAGATCATATCTGGCATGGCCAATCATTTCACTGTCATCATAGCCAAGGATTTTCTTACCGGTCTGGCTTATTTCAAGGGTTACACCATCAATCCCCATGAGCGACAGCCCGTCGTTACTGTTTTGCAGCAAACTCCTGAATCGTTTTTCCTTATTGCTGATGATTTCTTCTGCTTTCTTTTTATCTGATATATTCCGGATGATTTTCGATATACCAGAAATATTTCCTTTATTGTCTTTAATCAGTGAAACAGTAAGTGCCACATCTATCAGCAGCCCGTATTTTGTGAGGCGTTTGGTTTCGAGGTGATTTACTGTTACTCCCGAATAAATCTGGGTTAAAATTTCATCCTCTTCATGCCAACGATTGGGCGGAATAATCACAAAAATACTTTTACCGATTACTTCATAATCAGTGTAGCCAAACATTTTTTCGGCACCCTGGTTCCAGCTTAGTATGGTTTTATCTGTATCGATACTCAGAATAGCGTCGTCGGAGGTATTGATAATCGACACCAGAAACTCCTGTTGTTCTTCAAAAATCTTTCGTTCGGTAACATCTCTGAAATTGGCCACTATCGCATTTACTTCGGGTAAATGCAGCATATTGGTAAGTGTACCTTCAAGCCAAATATATACGCCATCTTTCCGTCGTTTTCTGAGGGTAGTATAAACCGGAATCTCAGGGCTTTTGAAGGCCCGCTTCAGACTAATCATCACATTTTCCAGATCCTCTTCCTGAATATTATCCAGAATATTAGGTATTTCGTTTTTCGAATCCGTATACCCGAATAGCTTCCTGATAGCCGGGCTCAAAAACTCAATTTCTCCTTCAGCATTAAAAAGAAAAAGTATATCATGGCTGTTTTCAAGAATTGACCTTAATCGTAATTCTCGCTTGGCTACTTCCTGCTCTGCCAGTTTTCTTGCCGTAATATCCCTGCCGGTAATACAAAAACCCGTTAACTGATTTTCTTCAATCAAGGGTCTGATGATGAAATCGACCCATAATTTATCTTCGCCTTTTGTATAGAGATGATCATACTGAATCGTTTCACCTGTTGATGCTTTTGCCAGTAGACCTTTAAATATCTTCCTTCTCTCTTTTATTACCAGATTTAAAATGTGTTCACCAACCTGTATTTTGCTGTCGGTATTCAGAATATTATAAAGTAGTGCTTTATTGTTAAATGCTTTTATAATACCATTTGCATCTAGCAGTACAAATGCCTCTGAGGTGTTTTCGAATATAGTTTTCAGATTAGACTCTGACTGCCTGATAAGTTCTGATGCCTTCTTGCGCTCTGTTATGTCAAGGTAATTAGAAATAATGGCCTGCACGCTTTCGTCATGGAGCAGATTACTGATGTACCCCTCAACCCATTTATATGTTCCATCTTTACACTTAATGCGGTTGAGCCTTGGTAGTGATAAGCCGGGTTGTTGTAACAGGTGTTCAAAAATATTTTTTGTTTCTTCGGCCTGTTCCTCATGCATAAACATTAGGTTCTGCTTGCCAACTACTTCATGCAGTTTATAGCCTGTGAGTTTTTCAAATGCAGGGCTTACATAAATAATAATTCCATCAGGGTTGGTCATGATGATAATATCTTCCCCTTTTTCAACCAGCGCCCTGAAACGGTTTTCGCTTTTTGCATGTTTTTCTTCAGCAGCTTTCCGTTCGGTTATATCTCTGTAATTAGACACCATCGCCTTTACGCTGCCATCATTCAGCAGATTGGTTATAAAGCCTTCGAGCCATAAATATTCTCCGTCTTTACGCTTTACTCTCAACTGCCGGGGAATCGGGACGCCGGGTTTTGCGATGGCTTCTGAGAGGGTTCTTACCACTTCTTCCTTAAAATCAGGATGTAATGACCTGGCCAGTAAATCAGGATTATTCTGATTATCTGCCAGTGAAAACCCTGTTATCCGCTCAAATGCAGGGCTAACATATTTCACCAGCCCGTTCTCATTACTCAGAATCAGCATATCACTTGAATTTTCAACCAATACCCTGAACCGTTTTTCGCTTAGCTCTGCCAGTTGTTCGGCGTTTTTTCTGGCAGAAATATCACGGGCAAAAGTACCGACTCTTGTTTGTTCTTCAACATCAACAAAGGCAACTGATGAAATCTCAAGGGGGAATCGCTCGCCGTTTTTTCTTATACCTATTACCTCGCCTTTCATTTTTCCGGTTTTCTCTCTTTGATTTATATAAGAATGAAACCTTTCGTCTGAATGATCAACGAGGTCTTTCCTGTTCAGTTTTTTGAGTTCTTCTTTGCTATAGCCAAACATCTCCACTGCTGCATTGTTGGTGTCCAGAACGTCTCCGTCTGAAGTACTGAAAAAGAAGGCATCAAGAGAGTTTTCAATAAATAACTTGTATTTATCTTCACTTTTACGGAATTCTGTTTCTACTTTACGGATAGAAGTAATATTAAAGGCAGAAACGAAAATGCCAACAATCTGCTTTTCTTTATTATAGACTGGTTTGTATTTATTTCTGCAACTGAGAATCGTGTTGTCGGCAACCGGAATATCCATTTCGTTTTCGACAATTTCGCCTTTGAGGGCTTTTTCATAAAAGCTTCGGGCAATTGTTTCTCTTCCCGGTGGGGCATACTTGAGAATGTGCTCGCCTATGTGTATTTCCTGCCTGAAAATTTCCTGATACTGTTGTTTGAAATTTTTACCAAAGCTTACGATGATTAAGTCGGTGTCGACAATCATAAAACTTTCTTCCACATAGTTTGTGAGCAGATCCTCGTAATCGGGCGATCTGAGAGAAGAAGCGCTCAATGGCTCCCGGGAGTGGTTAATGTTCATTTAGCAAATTCGTTGTTATTTATACCAAATATAAACCAATTTATTGATAGGCAATGCATTGATTTTCATACCTGTCTGGCAGAGTGGTATTATTTATAAAAAGGCGTAAGAAAAAAAGCTGGACAAACGTTGTAGTTATAAACCAAAACCTGCTAAAGTTTGCAGTGCATTAACAGTAAGTGGTTTGGCTAAATATTCAATTACTATCGGGTAACCGGCTGCTTTGGCTCTTTCTGATGGAGCTATTGAAGATGACAGAATCACTACTTTGGTTTTACTGAACCTGACATAGAATTTTTCGACAAATTCATCCAGAAAATCCCAACCGTTCATGCAGGGCATGTTCAGATCCAGAAAAATTAATTCAGGATAGTGCTCAATTGAATCATTATGGCAGAGGTCAAGATAAAAATCCAGCGCTTCTTTCCCGTTCATTCGGGTAATAATTTCGTCAGCAAACGAAGCCTTTTTTACGATGAGGTTAATCAGGGTTAGCGTAATTTTGTCATCATCCACACAGAGTAATCTTTTTACCATCAGTACAGGTTAAGTAAGTATGTAAAAAAGGATAGTTTAAATTTATAAAAGACAGCTGTACCAGAAATTATCAGCGAATTCTTATAATTTAAAAGAAAGATAGGAGAAGTAGCTTTGATTAATAAGGCAAAATCTATGCCATTATGATTATAAATATGAGTATTTTTACTTATATTCTTTTTAGTTAACTACAATATACAACCTGATAATTGTACTTTTAGTAAAGGCTTGAGATTCAACTCTTTTTATGACTCAAATCTCAAAGTGAAAGTAGTGCCTACATCAACCATACTATGTATATCTATACTGCCGCCAAGGCTTTCCATCTGTGATTTGATGAGGTATAAACCCAAACCCTTACTATTAGGACGGTCATGAAAGCGCTGATACAAACCAAAGATTTTTGATTGATGACGTTCTAAATCTATACCTATACCATTATCTGTAAATGTCAGCACAATGGTCTTATCGGTTTTTTGGGTCTTGATGTTAATTTTAAGTTTTCTGTCGTATGACCGGTACTTGATGGCATTGGTGAGCAGGTTCAAGAAAATGCTTTCGAGATAGGTTTCATTAAAAACTACCACAGGGGCATTGGTAAAATCTGCTTTGATTACAGGCTGAACCTCCTCAATAAGATTATTAAGCTGGCTTTTTACCTGTGAGAATATCTGATTGAAGGAGATTTCTTTCTGCTCAATCGAGTCGTTGTCTCTGATAATCAGGATTTTTACGAGATCATTAACGGTATGATCCAACTGAATAGTAGACAACCTGAAGCCATCAATAATAGTACGCAGCGTGGGGTTTTTGATTTGAATATCCTTCAGCAAATCAATAAAACCAATCAGGTTTGATAAAGGCGCTTTCAGGTTATGCGAAGTAATATAGGAGAAATTGCGCAGGTCGGTATTATTCTGGTTCAGGGTGCGTATCAGTTGCTCTCTTTCTATTTCCTGATTTTTTCGCTCGGTTATATCTCTATAATTAATCACAATGGCGCCTACTGCGGGTTCGTGCAGAAGGTTCTGGCAGCAGGCTTCCAGCCATTTATAGGTACCTTCTTTAGTAAGGCTGCGGTATTCAAAATTACGGGTTTTTTCAGGGTCTTCAATGACATCAATAAATGCCCGTGAAACGTGTTCGAGGTCGTCGGGGTGTATAAGATCCTGCCTTGCCTGACCAACCATTTCGTCTTCATCAAACCCTGTGATTTTCTTTCCTGTAGGGCTGATTTCGAGCATTACGCCATCAGTAGTGAGCAGGCTTAGGCCATCATTACTGTTTTGAAGCAGGCTTCTGAATCGCTTTTCGTTGTTTTTTATAATATCTTCGGTTTTCTTTTTATCCGAAATATCCCGTGCAATTTTAGATGCCCCTGTGATATTACCTTTGCTGTCTTTAATTGGTGAAACCGTGAGCGATATATAAATCAGTTGCCCGTCTTTCCGTCTGAGTTGCGTTTCAAAATGTTCTATCGAAATACCTTTGTTTATATTATCAATAAGGTTGCCTTCTTCATACAAACGATTCGACGGAATGATAATACTGCCATTGTTACCGATGGCTTCTTCGGGCAGATACCCGAATATCTTAGTGGCTCCTTTATTCCAGGTCAGTATCGTACCTTCGAGTGTCTGACTAAAAATGGCATCTTCAGAAGAATTGACCAGCGATACAAATAATGCCTGCTGCTCTTCAAATAGTTTTCGCTCGGTAACATCCCTGAAATTGGCCACTATCACATTTATATCCGGCTTATGCAACAAATTAGTGAGGGTTCCTTCCAGCCATACATAATTGCCATCTTTTTTACGTTTTCTCAAAGTAACAAACACCGGCACCTCGGGGCTATCAACTGCCAGCCTGAATTGTTGTATAACATTTTCAAAATCATCGGGGTGTATGCTGTCTAAAACCTCCTGAATTTCGTTTTCTTTGTTACTGTATCCAAACAACTTCTCAATAACCGGACTCAGAAACTCAATCTTGCCTTCTTTATCAAACAGGAAAAGCATATCATGGCTGTTCTGAAGAATCGACCTGAATCTCAGCTCTCTTTTAGCCAGTTCTTCTTCTGCCAGCTTTCTGGCGGTAATATCACGCCCTGTTATACATATACCAGTTATTTGTCCGTCTTCAGTTACCGGTTTAATCGAAAAGTCAATCCAGATAGGTTCACGGTTTTCTTCAGTATACAGGCGGTCATACTGAATGTGCTCTCCCTTTTCAACTCTTTCAAACAGGCCCAGAATCATTTCCTGCCTGTGATCCGCAACAAAGTTCAGTACATCGTATCCGGTTTTGAGTTCGCTGTCTCTATTCAGAAAGGCAATCTTACGGGCATTACTATTGAAGGCCTTTACAATACGATTGCTATCCATCAGTAAAAATGCCTCTGAGGTATTCTCAAATATGCTCTTAAGATTGGTTTCTGATTGCTTGATTAGTTCAGCTGCTTGTCGCCTTTCTGTAATGTCATGATAATTTGATACGATTGCCTGTACGCTTTCGTTATGCAATAAATTAGTAAGGCGGCCTTCAACCCATATATAATTTCCATTCTTACATTTCAGCCGATTGATTCTTGGTAAAGACAGGCCCGGGTTAGCTAATAGCCGCTCAAAAATAGCCTCGGTTTCTTTAGCCTGCTCTGGATGCATCAAGTTGAGATTCAAATTGCCGACTGCTTCATTAAAGCTAAAACCTGTTAGTTTTTCATAAGCCGGGCTCACGTAAGAAACGATTCCCTGAGGGCTTGTGAGCACAATCACATCTTCCGAGTTTTCGACCAGCGCCCTGAAACGGTTTTCAACTTTGGCGGCCATAGCTTCTGCTGCTTTATGGCGGCTTATATCGCGGTAGTTTGATACAATGGCGCCTACGTTTTCATCGTGCAGCAGGTTAGTAATCACTCCTTCCAGCCAGATATAATGCCCCTCTTTATGCTGAAATTCGACCAGGCGATAAACAGGTACTCCGGGCTTTTCAAGCGCTTCAAAATAAGTTTTTCTGATTATTTCCAGGTAGTCAGGGTGTATCTGTGTAACAACTATTGCAGGATTCCGGCTTATCTCTTCCATACTGAACCCGGTTATCCGGGTAAATGCCGGGCTGGTATACTTTACTATACCTTTTTCGTCGGTCAGCAAAATAATGTCGGTTGCGTTTTCTATTAATGCCCTGAAACGCTTTTCGCTGAGTTCAAGGATTTTTTCAGCATTTTTTCTGACGGTTATATCGCTGATAAACGTTCCTACTTTGGTTTCATTGTTAGTGTCCTTATAAAGGATAGAAGAAAACTCAAACGGAAAGTGTTCACCATTTTTACGAATTCCAATGGCTTCTCCTTTCATTTTTCCGGTTTTTGTTCGGTTGTGCAGATGCACAAGAAATTGTTTATCGCCGTGGTCTATTAAATCTCTCCGGTTTAGTTGTCTGAATTCTTCAAGGCTATAACCAAACAATTCGACAGCAGCTGGGTTGGCATCAATCACGGAGCCATCAGTATTACTGAAGAAAAAAGCATCTAATGAGTTTTCTACTATTTCCCTGTACCGGTCTTCGTGCTTCCGGAGCTCCAGTTCTACATTTTTGGTACGGGTAATATTAGACGAAGAAACAAAAACGCCTATAATTTGTCCGTCGGCATCATGTATAGGTTTGTATTTGTTCAGGCAGGTATAAGAAGAATTTTTTTCGAGCGGAAATTCCAGTTCGATTTCGACTGTTTCACCATTCAAAACTTTCTGATACCGTTCTCTGGCTATTTCGACTTTGTCAGGTGGCGTGTAATCGAGGATATTTGAACCTTTAATAATCTCAATGCCAAAGTTGGTCTGGCACTGTTTGTAGAAATTATGGCTGAAATTCACAATCTTTAGCCCTGCATCCACGATCAGGAAACTCTCTTCTGTATAGCGCATCAATAAATCATCACAGGCAAATGCTCCTGCCGGATTTGTTTGTCCGGAAGGTTTTTCAGTATCAGACGATACCGAAAAAGGCGTTTCTGTTGATGCTTTAGTATTCATGCATATCTGATCATTGAGCGAATTAGTATTTTAGTGAATAAACTAAATACGCATTCGTGAATTTTAATATCCGGTTATCAGTCTATAACTTTTGTATCTTCCTGGTATTTACCGGATTAACAACTTTACTAAATACCACAGCCGCAGCATCTGATCAATTACTTGCCTCTAAACCTATAGTACGCAAGGCATTAAGGGTAATAGGCTTTGATAAATAATCAATAATCATCGGATAGTTTTTTGCTTTTGCCTTTTCTTCAGGATCGGTTGATGATGAGAGAATGACTACTCTGGTCTGGCTGAACTTCGGATAAAGGTTTTTACTGAATTCGTCCAGAAAATCCCAGCCACCCATTACAGGCATGTTCAAATCAAGAAAAATGAGTTCGGGATAAGTCTCTTCTGCAGGATTCCTGGCTAAATCAATATAGTAATCGAGGGCTTCTTTGCCATTCATTTTGGTAATAATCTCTTCTGCAAAGGCCGCTTTGCCTACTACCAACCGGATGAGGGTAAGAGTGATTTTGTCGTCGTCAACACAAAGCAGTTTTTTTATCATCGCGTATAAGTTTGGTTACACCATCTTTTTCAACAAAAGCTCTTTTTTTTGCTTATGCAGAACAAGTTTTAACACATCAATACTTAAAAATCACCAATAGCTTCAGAGGATGGAGGATTACAACAAAAGTATTGCAAAAAAAAGAGCAAAATCAATGCCAGTAAAAACATAAAACAGGTATAAATACCTGTGATGTTCTAATTTGGAATGATTAAAGGCTTTTTTTTCAGTATTTTTAAATTTAATGATTTAATCTGCCAAAATAGTTTTTAAAATCTGCGGTATGGCATAGTAATCGCTTCCCTGAGGCAATTGGCAACAAAAGCTTCAGTTTACACCGTAATCGTAACTGCCAGTTGCCAAGTTTCCGGACAAAAAGACCAGGCCGCTTTGAGTTGCTGTTGTTTTAGCGAATGATTAAGTCGTTTGAGTTTTGAGGAATGCGTCTTATCGTCGAATATAATCGTAACGCTATTATTCAGGATTTGTTCGGTCATCTGTACATAAACCATTTCATACGATTGCAAGGTATGAATGATTTCTTCCTTGAGAAGTTTTACTGTTTTCATAGCATTCCTTTAATCAAAAGTTGTTTTTTGCCCGATATTCAGGGGTCATGCGTAGGTTGAAAGGCAGTAATACAGCCAAAAATAGGTAATAGGGCTATTGTATTCAAACAGAACACAATAAACTTATTAAACGGAGTTATTAAATAATGCCGGGTCTAATGGCCGGTTTTCAATTAAATCATATGCTATTGATTAAATATGGAAATACGAATGGTTTGAATATGTGATGGTACCGATACTGAAGATTTGAACCGGAGGTGTTCGGACTCCAGAATATTACTTAAATTCTTTAAGTATGCAGCCATCTCATCATCGTTGGGTATAGAAACAGTAATGGCTGTTTCGTTCTCAATAATTTCCTCGGGGGTGATATTGCTGTTTTCTAAAGCATTATAAACCGTTTTCTTAAATTCGTCATACGTTTTCATAGCAGATACAATCTTAAGTAAAGGGATAAAACTAACTTAGGTTAATGGTTTAAAGGTGGCAGGAAATAAAATTTAAGGGATTATAAATGACAGTGATATCCTTATATTGTAGCTTGTTGGTAACAAATGTAAATTAATGTTTAGACTTTTACAAGAAAAAACGTCAAAAACTTCAACAAATCAGCGGCATTAAGTCTCACGGTTTTATCCATATTCTTATGAGGGCCGGATTTTTTTATCGGTATAGACCTGGTGTATGATATTGTGTAGCTGAATCGGGGCAAAGTAATAATTTCCTGTTTTGGGTTTTGCTATTTCAGCGATAATATTTTACATTTGTTTTATCAGTTTTTGCCTTTTACTCCTACTTACTATCTCATCTTGCAAGGGCGCTCCGGTATAAGGAATTGCCATTTAATATAATGTATTTCAGGTATTAATCCATAATCAGTCCGTCAATGAAAAAAACGGTGAATAGTTTAAGAGGCGAAGTAGTTTTTATGCTCGAAAAGTATGAATTGCTTTATGAGGAAATCTCACCCAGCACAACAGAGGAAGGGATAACTATTACCTTTGTGCGAAAAAATGACCCTAAAAAATTTCAGCAATTTATTCATTATCTTAATGCCGAAAACATTAATTATTATGCGTATTTCTGCGCTATAGTAAAGCGTATAAAAGTAAATATTTTTACTGCATAAATGAGTACTTATTGTTGTAGCTCCCGTGCGACAATCCTTTGACCTGTATTGTATCTTTCCTGCAATCCCATTTCAGATTCCTTTCTTTACAAATAAATACAAAATATCATTATCTTGCATGCTTTGAAAGAATCTTTCAGCCTTGCTGTATAATACCGAATACCCTGAATCAAATGGACGATTTTCTTAAAAGCATTGAAACTAAAATATCAAAACTGGATTTTAAGCAACAGGTGCTGTTTGCCGTGCTTATCTGCGAAAAACTATTGCCCAATTACAGGCAGTTCAGCGAAAAAGAGAATTGGGGTGATATTGAGATATTAGAAGAAGCCATTGTGATGCTCTATCAGTTTCTGCAGGATATTGACTTAAACGACACAGAATTAGACGGGATTTATGAGAAAATTATTGAAGTAACACCCGATGTGGTGCGTTTTGAAGGTGACCTGGCCTCTTATGCTTTAGATGCCTGTTCGGCGGTGTCAGATTCAATTGAGTTTCTTTTGAGTGAAGACCTGAGTTATCTGCTTAATATTGCTTCAATAGCCAGAGATACCGTAGATACCTTTGCACAGGAAACAGAAGAGACTGGCAACTACGACGATGATTTTGACACCAGAGTAGCCCAGAATAGCTATATGCAAAAGGAAGTGAAACGGCAACATGATTTGCTGGATAAACTGGCAGGCGCTGAAATTGATTTGCCTTTTATTTCGGCCATGCGCGAACTCAATAACAGCAGTGGAGCTATCATAGATCTGGCTTTGGTTGTGTAAGTTGTATCAGGATTTTCAAGGGGCGTTGTGCAAATCTTGTTCCATTGTTTTACCTTTAATAAGGCCCCTTCAGCATAAGGGGTTATCGCAGAAACTATGAGCATAAAGCTAAAAGAACATCTGGAAAAAATCACCCCGGTATCCGACCAGGAGTTTGAGTACATCCTGTCTCATTTTGTCAGAAAAAAATTCAGAAAACATCAATTTCTGGTACAGGCAGGTGGGGCAGTGCAGTTTGATTACTTTGTATTAAAAGGCTTGCTGAGGGCATATTATATAAATGAAGAGGGCAAAGAACACATTCTTCAATTTGCCATGGAAGACTGGTGGATAACCGATTATCAGGCCTATTTTAATAAAACAGAAGCAACACTCAATGTAGACTGTATTGAAGAGGTAGAAGTACTTTGCCTTTCTTTGCAAAATCGTGATAAACTCTGCGCTGAATTACATAAAATCGAACATTTTTTCAGAAAAAAGTCTAATTCAGGATATATGGCTTTGCAGCGGCGCATCCTTTGCCTGCTGAATAATAATGCAAAAGAGCGTTTTGAACAATTTCTGACGCAATACCCTTCGCTTATGCAGCGCCTTCCCAAAACCCTTGTAGCCTCGTATCTTGGTGTTTCAAGAGAAACCCTGAGCCGCCTCTCGGCTTAGTGTGATATAAATCACACCAAATCTGTGACATACCTCCTGTGCCACCCCATAGATTGTTGTCAATTTTGCAGTGTAATAATTAACACTCGTAATGAGCAAAACAACAACAATAATCTCTACGCTGGTGGTTGGTGCATTAACTATCTATCATCCGGCAGCGTAAGAAAAACAAATCCGTAATATGAAAAAGAAAATCTTGTTTGTGGTAACCAGCCACAACCAAAAAGGGGATACCGGACAGCCAACAGGCTATTATCTGGGAGAAGTGTCACACCCCTGGGAAGTATTGCATGAAGCAGGTTATGAAATAGATTTTGTAAGCCCGAAAGGAGGTAAAGCTCCTGTGGATGGCTTTAATCTGGATGATGCCGTAAACAGGAAATTCTGGGAAAACCCGGAGTATCGCCACAAAGTTGAGCATACACTTAAACCCGCTGATATAAGAACGGATGATTATACAGCCATATTTTATGCAGGTGGGCACGGAGCTATGTGGGATTTTGCTGATAACAAGGCATTGGCTGAAATAGCCACTAAAATTTATGAAAATAATGGCGTGGTAGGCGCAGTATGTCATGGCCCTGCCGGATTGGTCAATATCAGACTCAATAATGGCAGGTATCTGGTTGATGGCAAGAAAATTAATGCTTTCACCAACGAAGAAGAAGTGGCAGTCGGCCTTGAGAAAATAGTGCCGTTTGCCCTTGAAACCAAACTTATTGAACGTGGAGCAAATTTTGAAAAATCAGGTTTGTGGCAATCTCATGTTGCAGTAGACAACCGGGTTGTAACCGGTCAGAACCCCCAGTCAGCCAAAGCAGTAGGTGAGGGTATTCTGAAGGAAATAACCCAATAGCCATACATCCATAAATTACATAATTATTCACTAATTCACTCATTCACTAAATAATTCATTATGGACTTACATCTAAAAAATAAAACAGCATTTATCAGTGGCTCAACAGCCGGAATCGGCTTTGCAATAGCCCAAAGATTGTTAACAGAAGGAGCCGAAGTAATTATTAACGGCCGCTCAAAAGACACCGTAAACAAGGCAGTTGAAGAACTGAAAACGCTTACAGGTAATGCTCGGGTATCTGGTATTGCAGCAGACTTTTCTAAAGCAGAAGAAATAAACAAATTAATCAGTCAATTGCCTTATGTGGATATTCTGATAAATAACGCAGGGATATTTGAACCCAAAGCATTTACTGAAATTCCTGATGAAGACTGGTACAGATTCTTCGAAATCAATGTTATGAGTGGTGTTCGTCTGGCCA
>CALRLN020000070.1:0-15214 GCA_943368675.1 Chitinophaga pinensis
CACTATTATTATTGGTACAGCAAGCAATGAAATTCAACGATTGAACAAGTCCTGGGCCTGTACACCTGATTTATCAGCCCCTATGCCACCGCCTACTTCACAAGAGATTAGTGTCTATTGTCGTGACCCAAGTCATGATATTGCCAAACCTGCTGATGATGTTATTGAATTGCAAATCCCAAGTTTGAAACAGGAATTGGAAGCCAACGGGTCAGGGTATTATACATTTTTTTGTCGCAAAAATAAGGACGGTTCTAATACCTGTGATGCTGAACCTTATAATCCAGAGCCTAAAACCTATCTGAAATGCGATCAGGATATGCCACCTCCAAGATTTACTGTAAATCCTTATTCTCCGATGCAGTTAAACGCTAACGGTGAACTCATTGGCGACTCTACAGAAATACGGGATTGCGGCAAGGGTTGGCAAGGCAAACTAACAGCTCGTTATTTGGCGCGGCGGTGCCAGTTGATAAAAATTGTAGATGGGGTCAGTCAGGTAGTTTCCACCCCTCAAACCATTTATCGGGTGGGTTATGCACAAGCACAATGCGAAGCAGATTTCCGAACCACAGTGGCTTGCCCCGATCCATCACTACTACCCGGATCTGACCCGAGCCGCCGCATACCAGTGACTCGCCATGTCAGAATGTTAAAGCCTGTGGCTTTGGATTGGAGCGAAAACAAACCCAGCCCGGCAGCGTGGGACACTAGCAGAATTGCAACGACAGATAGCCGCCCGGAAGTTTTACTGACAGCAGGCATGGTAGCAGTCAATAAACCACAAGCCGTTTTACCATTGATTACCCGTGCGCAACTAGACTCTCATACTGATACTGATTCATGGTCAGAAGCTTTGACAGATGCCATGTATAATGCTGATAACGACTCTATCGAAAGAAAGATTACCTCCTGTAATAATACAGGTGACCCGTGCGGGGTTGCTACGGCAAGCCATGATATTCAAATATGGACTGATCCCCATCCCCTGCAAAACATGGGTGGAGACATTTTTAATATGATTAATCTTACATGCTCAACCAACCAACAACAATGTAATCCTATACTTGGACAAACGCAATCTATGTGTGGAGGAGGTGGACAATGCGAACAAACACAGGCTAATCCTTACATTCCCATTATTGCAGGTAATTTCGATGAGTTAGTCAATCAATACTTTGATGCGGTGGATAGTCCATTACCGCCTAATAATAATATATTGATATATTCCCCGGCAACCTCTTTGCCATTGTTCAACGACCCTAATGCTGTTTGTGAGATGGCATCTTCGGATGCATCACGTTTAATGATTTTTGGTTTTTTTGATGAAACTATTGCTTTCAACGGAGTTGCTGAATGCCCGGCATTGCCAGGCAAAAGTTATACAAATATTCGGGATATGATGGATGATGCTGTAGAAGCATACAAAGCAAGTGGAGGCGATTTATTGATTTTTGCCAATCATATTAACCTAGGGAATGAGGGGAAGCCCGTTTATCATCTTTTGAATGCCAATATATTCAGAGAAGATGGCACAGTCACGACAACCCTCAGAAACTGGTTTTTAAATTCAGTGGTTCCACCAAGCCCATGCACACTCATTCCTCAACAATAAAAATCATCCAAAAAAAACGGGCTGACTTATGATTAAGCCAGCCCATCACTATCTAATTTGTTAGCGGCTTTATTTTTTAAGCTTATAGAACGAGTTAGCATTTATTGTTGTAGGCTTTTCAAGGCTCATAACATTCAGTTTTGTAAAAACATCTTTGGTATTGTCGCTGTTTTTAATAAACTCATTGAACGTATCATTGGTGAATGTCGTCCCTAAGAGCTTAACTCCAGATGGTGGAGCGAATACACTTGCTTCTTTTGGATGGTAATGTGTCTCAATAATCAGATTTCCACCATCTTCTTTCTTGGTTTGCTCAAAGACAACGAAATCTTTCAATTCACTGCCCTCTGCCTGACGATATCTGATAACGGAACTATCAGGATTTATGGGAACAAGAGCATTGTTCTTGTAGGCAATGTTTTTTACATTATAGGACATATCAAACTTGATATTATCGGCTGTGGAAGCACCTGTTGCAACACGTGAAGCATCTTGTCCGGTAACAGAGGCATTTAGTCCACTTGCAAGGCTGCCATCCAGTTTGCGGATAGAAACAGGCATAAAGTAGTTAGAGCTTGCATCACTGACCTTTATGTTTATGCCAACATCATAAATGTGTTCCACTCTTTTTTCATCAACACCTATTATTGGCGATGGATCATCTTTTTTATTACTGCAACCGAAAGCCGCAAAAGCTACGCCACTCATCAACATGAGTTTACGTGCTTTTTTTCCAACAAAAGAAAAGGCATTATCTGCGTAGTTCATAAGCGTTGCCATCACGTTCCTCCCTGTGTTGACCCGTCGAGTATAACAGAAAATATCCTTCTTCTCAAAAGATTTTGAAAGAAATTGCGCAAGGTATATCATGACCGTATTAAGTGTTTGTTTTAAAACAAATTAAGATTGATTAAATTAAGCTATTGATTTCCCATCTGTTTCCAATGTCCCTCCTAATCAGAGGATAAAGGCTTTGGAATGATTCGCTTTTACCATGCAATTTAGGAAATAGAGCTTTTGGGGGAGTCTTGGGCAGGTATATAAAATGTATAGTTCACACTATATATTTTGTATAGTTTTGAGCAGAATAAATACTATAAAGCCAATCAATCAATACCTCTGACAAAGAATCAGATTGCACGGTAATTAATAAAAGCCACTTTTGAAAAATATGGATTGAGATTGAATTAGTGTCTGTTTTCTTATTGCAGAGGACAGACCTCATGAAGCCATTGATTCAAACACAGCTACAACCTTTTTTCAAATCCACCGATCAATCCTTTCACCTGTTTCATGGCGATACCATGAAAATAGTCCCGCAACTGAAACAAAAATTTGATATGGTTTTCGCCGATCCGCCATACTTCCTGTCAGATAACCATAAATTCTCTATCAAAAGCGGTAAAATTGTAAAGACTGACAAAGGAAATTGGGATAAGCTGATAGACTTTGACTCAGCTTATGTTTTTAACAAATCATGGCTTTCATGTGTCCATGAAAAAATGAAAGAGAATGCCACCCTTTGGGTGAGTGGAACAATTCACAATATTTTCTCTATCGGTCAGGCATTGATTGAACTGGATTTCAGAATCCTAAACATCATCGTCTGGAAGAAAAGCAATCCACCGCCTAACTTGTCTTGCCGAGTCTTTACCCATTCCACCGAATTGATTATCTGGGCAAGAAAAGAGCAAAAGGTCGCTCATTGCTTTAATTACGAAGTAATGAAGCAGTTAAATGGTAACAGGCAAATGAAAGATGTCTGGGAATTGCATGCGGTTGCCACATGGGAAAAATCCTGTGGTAAACACCCGACACAAAAGTCCTTAACTCATTAAAAGATTAAAGACCTGAATAAGGTAACTTTCAAATAGTATTTTGCTAAATGATAATCCTGGAATAAGCGGTTTTATATCCATTTTCTTTAATTGTTAGCTACCGTAATTTTCTTTTAGTTTTCGCATTAATAATCTTACGCCCTGTTGTGTCTTTTGATTGAAGGAATTTGTAAAAATTATGTAAGCAATGTTTTTCATTCTGTCTATATGCACAATTGTGAAGTAAGTAAAAGCACCGGTTCCTGAATGTACAGACAGTTCTTTACCATTTTCATAGACGTTAAACCACCCTAAGGAATAATTTTTTATGCCATTGTGGATGAATTTATAAGTTTCTGATTTTAAATAGTTGTTTTTACCTTCAAGTCCCTGCAAATTGAGCTGAATAAATTTGACATAGCCAACGAGTGTTATGTTTAAATCACCTGCTGGCTCGGTATAGTCTAAATGATAATTCCAGTCTGAAGAAACGGGTTTCAGGCTGTCATTTTCTGTAAGATGCCCCCAAGTATCTTTTATTTTTTGATTTTCAGGCCAAGATAACTTTACATTTAAATTCAAATCCTTATTAAAGACTTTTTCAACTAGTTCTTCCCAACTTTTATGGGTCACTTTTTCCACCATTAAGGTGGCCAATGTATATCCCGCATTCGAATAAACAAATGGGTTTTGATCATCAGGTTTTACTGGTTCCAACGTTAACACAAACTGACCGAAATGTTTTCTTTTTTCAGGATTAGTTCCTTTAAAGTCGGGAATTTGAGGGTCGTTTTCTCCTTGAAAAGGTTGAACTCCTGCTCTATGTGAGAGCAGGTCTTTTAAGGTAATATTTGCATATTCTGATTTGCTTTTTTCTTTCCATTCTGGGAATAAATCAAAAAACTTTGTCGTCCATTTTAGTTTTCCTTTTTCCACATACTTGGCGATTATGAAAGCCGTCATCGCTTTGGTATTTGAGCCGATATGGAAACGGTCATCTAAAGTAGCAGCGTCCGGAAGATTAATGGAGTGCTTACCCAATGCATCAATTTCTAATATCGCTTTGGGATTAACTACCGCATAACTTATTTCAGGAATGTTATAATTTTTACGGATAGTGTCAGCAAACTGAGCGGTCTGTTGTCCGAAACATACATTAGTAACGGCTAAGAATATTAATATCGTAATTTTTTTCATTTTTGAGGTATTGATTTGGTGGCGGATGGCATTTTCGAGCCTCCGATTTGAATTTGTTTTATGTCGTCTGCTTTTTCTTTTCGTATTTTCATATTCCTGATTTGTTTTTTATTGTCAGTAAACTGATAAAAATAATAATTGAAAACAATGTTCCGACAGGGAGATACCACAATGTAAACAATGAAATTATCAGCCCAAAAACATATGCCCAACTTTGTGTTGTCCATAATGCATAAAGCCAAATGAGCCAAAGTATTCCAAAAATTATAAAAAGTGGTCCAAGTTTAAAGACATTGATATTTAGCTTGTAAAACAAATTTGCCCATGGTCCAGGTTTGTAGGACCCAATAAATTTTCCTTTCAGCATTACAAAAATTCCGTCAACCAGCATATATCCGCCGTTGAGAAGTCCTAGTATTATCAAAAATATTTTCATCCTGTAGTTAAAAGTCTGTTTTGCCAGTCCATCAGTTAGCGCTCTGCATTGGTTTTGTTTTGTATTTATTTAGAAGTATGTTCAATGGCTCTACATTGTGTTTTTTTCTTTCTTCATCATTTGCTAAAGTTGTATCAATCGGTGCCAGCAACATTTCACTAGTTTTGTCATCAAACACAAATTGTGTTCCGAATTTTTGATAGCCAAATGTAAATAAAAGGTATCTATCATAATTTAAAGCTATAATTCGTGGAATGTTTTCTTGTCTGATTGTTAAAGTGTCTTTTTCGGTTTCTAGCTGAGACAGAGCTGCTGAAGATAGCTTGTAAGCTAATAGAAAGTTTTCAGGACTTATACTTGTTAATTCTCTGTTACAAAATTTAGCTGCTGTGTGCTGCAAAATCCAAGCAGCTCTGATTTTATCCTTACTCGTTAAAACCCTATTGTCGGCAAGTAATTGAAATATTTGCTCACGATGTGTTTTATCATAATCCTCTAAATTTACAGTATCTGTTTTCGCATCAAGCTTTCTTATTTCAACGTCTTTGAGATAAAGTGCTTTGATTAAGGGGTTATCTTTTATTTCTAATACCCTCACATTGTTTTTAATTGAACAGCTAATGCTAGAAATTAGAACAAAAAATAAAAATAATTTTGCTATAAGTTTACTCATACTTTTTTAGATTATTATTTTCTGTAAATACTGACTGTCAACGCTGGTGTTAGGATACTCGGGCAAGCCAGTTTACTTTTATTTCTTAGTACTCTCTGTTTTATTCATTTTTTGTTCCCAAATCAGATTGTCTTTTTTGTCAAAATACTTTACGCCCACAAAGCTTAAGCTATCTTTATTACGGAATAAATTATTTTTGGATGACCCAAATCCAAGCACAAGTTTTCCATTTGCATCCTGGAGTATTAAAGCCCGAGTTCCATCTGATAGAACTAAAGCGTGAAAAGCTTCTCTGCCATTTTCAGGGTCATCTAAACCCAATGCAACTCCACTTCTTCCATCGTCAAATGTATGAGTACCGAAACCACCAACTTCCAATCCTTTTTGGTTATTAAGAAGAACACCCGTTGGCAAAAAAATTCTTCTACCAACATTCGGATCCGACAGTTTATCACCTAATTGCATTACATCTATTCCCTTTTCATTCATTACCACAATTCCAAAAGCGGAATGCCTGTAATTTTTGTACCATTCCATATATTTGTCCATGTTTTTGGGATTAAGCTCACTTGCAAAATATTTCCTCACCAAGCTAGTATCTGTCCTAACTCTGTCCTTTGAATAAGGTATGGGAGCTCCAATTAAAATTCTATCTTTTCCATTTTCGTCTTCAATAATAATTCCTTTCGTTCTTATTAAATCAAATGTGTTGGTTGTGGTGAAACCTAAACAGAAGCCACCAACCAGAGTGATGCTAACAAATCCTATCAAAATCTGCTTCATCATTTTATACCGACTTTCGATCTCCTTCATTTGCTTGAAAATATCCTTTTCCATTGTTTTTTTTATTTTTTGGTTAATGTATTAGGATTTCATATTTAATTACAGATAGCTATTTATATTCTTTTAAAAACCACCACGGGAGCTGCTATGGTAAATGTTCCCCCAGCATCTGCTGTAGCGGTAGTAGGAGACCCAACAGGATTTCCGCCTTTTTTTACAATAAGCGTAGCTTGTTGCCCCGCTATACCACCAGCACCCGATATTGTAATGTTCGCTCCTGATACACCAGCATCGAAAGTAATTTCTTTAGTCCAGGGAAGCGACACTATCTGTTCAGTAATGGTTCCACCGCTTGCCGTGGTGTAGGCTGTAATGATATTGTTTCCTGTAAAATTTCCTGTTAGTTCATATCGAATAGTACGTGATAATCGGTTTATTCCGTTATCGTCTTCTTTACTGCAAGAGGTAAAAACGGTAAGAACTGTAATTAATGAAATAGCTATTTTTTTCATAACCCTTATTATTTTAATTTTTAATTGTTACTCTTTTATAATGCCTTTTTCAATTTCAACTCTACTCTTTCATCTTCTTTTTAATGATTACTACCTTTTGAATATTCGCAGTAGGATTTGAAGAATATGAAAATATGCTGATATAAACCTCATTGCCTCGACGGGTTCCGTTTACGATAAGGGAACCTCTGTCGGTTTCTTCTGTTTGCTTAGATGTATGGGTGTAACCCAAAGCTGTAGCCAGTAAGTATTCACCGGGTTTTAAATGTGTAAATTCAAAATTGCCATTCTCGTCATATACGGTCGTTCTTTTAAAGTAATCAAAAGCATCTTTTTGCAGAGGTATTGGTTTGGCGTTTTTAATGTTATGTCGCTTTCCTTTTAAAGCAATCCATTCTTTGAAATAAGTGTAGTAGGGAATTAAATCAAATTCAGTTCCTTTGGCTGCATATTGCTGCACTCACTACTGAAACAAGTTGCGCCAATAATTGGAAACTTTCTTCATTGGTTTATTATGCTTCAATACGAGGCCATTTCCACGCAGAACAGATAATCAAACAAAGAAGAACTTCTTCTACAACAGCAGCAAAATACATATGCAACCAAGCCTCACCTGACAAATTAAATAGCATATAAGGAATGAATACCGTGGCTACGATTATGTTTGTCAAGCGATTTACTTTAGCCGGCAGTGCAACAGAAAGGAAAATCATAAGGGTTGGAATGGTTACCAAAATCATTACTATCAGTAGAAATATGTATGAAATATCAAATACAAATACTTTCCCTTCCAAAATAGCCTTTATAGAGCCAGGCATGTATAAATGAAAATAATCAACGTAGGCGTATAGAAACATAAAACTCGCCCACAGCGTAGCAAGCTTCAGTTTCACGCTGACTTTGATGTCTTGCAATTTGTTTTGTGATGTATTCATAATTTTTATGCTAAAAGTTAAACCCTACATTAAGTCCCGGCTCAGGAAAAATGAATTTAGACCATTTGTCATCCAACTGTTTAAATCCATCAGGCAGTTGGGTGTGATATGCACGATGGGTCATGCAAATTGAAGGTTGAAAGAAAAACTTGTCCTTGAAGAGTTTGATGTGGTAGCCCATTCGGTATGAATTGAAAATTTGGAAACCATTATCTATTTTCTTTCCATTATCATTCACAAAAATCTGATAGGTAGGCATCACATCAAGTTGGGCATAGAAACCTTTCCATAAAAATCGGGTATAAGAAGCTGTTACCCCATACTCACGTACATAGCCGGGAAATTTTTCTTCCGATTTTTTGTAAGCCTTATTTAAAAATGGGTGGATACCATTTGGCCAGGCGTATTTCCAGGTCTTGGGAGAAATTCTAATTACGTCTTTACCTGTAAGCCGATACCCAATATCTATTTGAACAAAATTGGGAGGGTTTCCTCTGTCAAAATTCCCGAATAATACAAATAAGGAAGTACCAATAAACCACTTATGATAGGTGCTGTCGGTTTTGGCATATTGTGCATTCACCTGTAAACTGCTTGCCAACACTGCGGCAAGTAAAATCCATAAAACTTTCTTTTGCATATCTTTTTATTATTAAATGATACTGCAAAAGTAGATTAGCTGGATGCTATAACTCGTTAACTAAAGTTAAGAAATGATACTCCCATATAAGTTTAGAAAGGAAGTTATTATTTCTTCACAAGGCGGCTTCTTAACCTGCTAAGTGATTGAGGAGTGATGCCCAGATAACTTGCTAACTGATGTTGCGGAACACGTTGAAGTAGGTCTGGTCTTTTTTGTAGTAAGTTCAGGTATCGTTGTTCGGGTGAAGAAGTTTTAAACTCGTCAAAGTCTATTCTTTGTTTGGCTAAAAGTTCCGCTGAAAACATTCTACACATTATGTCAAACTTTGGAAATTTACTGTTTACTTCTTCTTCCATATCAGAATTTGATATGATAAGTATAGTGTCTTCTGAGCAACTTATATAATATTCGGAAGGAGTTTTACTTAGTACACAAGGAGGTGTCAAGGCTTCCATTTCAGTGTAGAAAGCAGTGGTTCTTTCTTCACCATCTACAAAATAATAAGATCGAATGCAGCCTTTTAGAACAAAGTAGCTGTCTTTCGATTTTTGTCCTTCTTTGAGTAAAATCGTCCCTTTCTTTACTGAGTGAAAGAGGTTTAACGAAAGTAATACGTTCTTTTCATCATCTGTAAGGGAAATGTATTTGGATATAAAGTCAAAAAGTATTTTTTCCATTTTTCAATAATCAAAATCCTGTATTTACAAAAAACAAAGGTATAAAAAACACAGTATATTTTGTATACTGCTTTTAAACGCCTATGCTGATATTGTTAAAGGTTACTCTACCCGATGATTTTCAGGAGGTGCTGATTATAAGCTAATTGGATATTCATCCAACGAATAAACTAGCTTAAAAGTTGATAGAATAAGGACCTGTCTTTCCCACTAAAAGAGTTTCTAAGCCAGTCAAGCCCATCTCGTAAAACACTTTTAGATGGATATACCTGTAACGGAGAGAAAACAATTTCCCGATAAAGTTGCAAATAATGAATGTGTTCATTCGACTCATGTCTGTGACGATGTGTAATAAACAGGCTTCGGTTTCTTGGTACCCGATAAAAAGTTTATCAAAATATTTTAAACTAATCTGATACTTAAGTTATTGAAAATAATGGTGGGCGTAACAAGGATTGAACTTGGGACCTCTTCCATGTCAAAAATGAGATTATCAAACTAATAGTGATATTTTGAAATTTCAGTGATTGAATATGTGTCTGCAACATTTACAATTAATGACCGTAGCTCAAAATCGGTTCGCAAACTGTCAATTAGGGGTCGCCATCCTTCTATATTTGGTACATTTATGAATAATTCAAAGGGTTTTCTTAAAGTATAACAAAGATTTGTACCTTTCAATGTCAGGTTCGCAAACACAATATTGAGTAATTGCCGTTTTTGGGCTATTTGCGAACCTCTGAATACTTCATAACCTTCCGAAAGAATGGAAAGCATTGAAATAAGGGCATCTTTAAACCCATCGTCTCCATGACGATGAGCAGCAATAAAGTTTTCAATGTCTATTTGCTGTTCCCTTAATTGCGTTTTTTTTCTATCAAAATCAGCTTTATCAATAGTTTTTTCTAACATCAAATCCACAAGGCTATTGATTTTATTCTGGATTAAGGTGTGTTCCTTTTGATATTCAGCCAATTGTCGGCTAAGGAATAATTCCTCTGATTGTTGAATCTCACGAATATAATCCTTGATTTCTACCAATACCTCTCTCGGAATTTGAATATTTCTCAGGATTTCTTCAACCTGCTTAATTACTTCTTCCTCTTTTACCCACATTACTTTTGCAGGATTTGTGGGATTTCCACAACGCAGGTATGTCCATTCTGCTGTTTTGCCGTTGATATAGGTTTTTCTCTTGGTATCTGCTGTAACAACTTTGTCGGTAGTGGCACATTTAATCAGACCTCGAAAGACAAACTCTTTACCTCCCCATTTAAAGGGCTTCTTTTTCCAACCGTGCAATACCGACTGACATTGGTCAAACAATTTTTTTGTTATCAACGGAGGGTATCGATGGTCAAATAGCTGTCCTTTAATCATCATCCTGCCATAATAAAAAGGATTATTAATAATCTGATGAATTTGTGATCTTGTCAAATACTCCTTTTTCCCCACCCGATTTCTTATCCCTTGTTTCTTGCAATACTGCTGGATTTCTTCCAACGTATGACTTCCAGTGGCGTATAATTGAAATATCTTCTGAATATTAGCTGCTCGGTCTTCATCAATAACAATATCGCTGCGTCCACGCATATCCTTGACATTTAAATAACCCAAGGGAGCTAATGCAATCCATTCACCTTGTCTGATTTTCTGGTCAATTGAACGTTTTACATTATCCCGTAGATTATCCACATAGGATTGAGCCATGATAACGCCCATTGACCACATGAGCCTTTCCTGACTGACAGAGTTTTTATGAATGATATAGTTTTCAGTATTGAAGTGCAGTTCTATCTTGCCTTCCTGAATAAGGGCATCAAGCATCGGATATTCTTTAAAAGACCGCTGAACCCTATCCACTTTGTCAGCTACAATCGCAATCGTTTCCCGATAGCTTTTGACAAATTTAATCATATTCATAAATTGGGTACGTTCACCCTGAGTTGATGATTCTACTACTTCAAATATCTTTTCTATTTTTAGTCCACGCCGTTCACAGTAGGTTTGTAAACGATGTTTCTGCGCTTCGATAGAATAGCCTTCTTCTTGTTCTTTAGAAGATACACGTGTGAGAATAACAGCTTTGATAGCAGGTTTATCTGTATTTCTGAAATGGGACGATTGCTTGCTCATAGAAGTATTTTACTTCATTTGTCGCTTCATCTCAAGCAAAATCTGAAAGAAATTAATCAGATTACAAGCCGCTTCATGGGCTTCTTTTTCTGTAATTTTATCCTCATACAACTTCTTGATTTGCTTTACCACTCTGCCATAGGCCTCAGATTGAGGATTGATATAGGGTCTTACAATGTCATCACTCATCAGGTCTTACCTCAAGTTCAGGTTAAATAATCAACGAGTGTGTGTTTTAGTGCATTTGCAGACATAAAAAAAAAGACGTGGTATTATTAAACACTATCTATTTCACCACCAATGAATATTCCTGTATGTAGTTGGTAGAAAACTTTGAAATAAATAGACTTGCCGCTTTGCTGAAACCATTTTTCCAAAATCATTATTGGTCTGTGTTTAATGAAATGTCTAATCAATTGACAGCAGGTACTCGAATCCTTTACCCAAATGCCCGAAGCCAAATGCTTTTGGTAATCTGTTTTGGGATAAGAAGGAAATGAAATGTCCAGAAATCGTACTGCCAATACTCGCACGTTCTTGTTTAACCCGGACTTATCTCATTCATCTTTAGCTGAGGAATTATCCAAAGTAATAAAGACATTTCACCCTAACCAAATTCTGATGAATACCGATTTGGCAGCCCAATATCTTTGTTTTTCTTCATTTACTTTAGCAAAGTGGCGTTCAAATAAACGTTACAAGCTGCCCTATCAAAAAAAGAGCAAAGAAATTCATTATCGACTCTCTGATTTAAATAGGTTTATTGAAGCCCATGCTTCTCAACCTTTAGAAAATCCACACCTTTGCCAACCATTGCTTAACCGCAAAAGAGCAGCCGATGAAATCAATTTTACGTCCGGCACATTGGCTGTCTGGATGACCAATAAAACTTATGACTTGGTTTATATCAAAATCGGACGAGCCGTTCGCTATCGCCCATATGATTTAATGGCATTCAATTTAGCAAGGCTAAGAATCCTGAAACATTGCTGATTTTCAGGCAATCAGTTTTAAAACGCAATCCTCATTTTTATTTAGGAGAACCCAATGGCTAAGCCAACGGAGAAAGATACGACTACGGCTGAATACGCAAAGCTTTTCCAAAGAAAACAACCGGACAATCATTTTCTCCATGAGCCTGATGGTCAAGTCCTGAATTTCCCAGGCACGAAACATTATCCGAGTACAGACCTGACGCTGAAAAGCAAACGGAAAACTATTCAAAGCAAAGGTCTTCTTGATTTTTTAAATGCCTTGGGTATCTCCCCGGAAATTGCACAGTACTATTTTAACGAAATCTGCGTGTACAATAAGCAAACACGGGAAAAACTCATCACCCTTGGTTTTTCCAATGAGGATGAAGGCTGGGAATTAATCAATCCTTTCTTTAAAGGAACCATCGGTTCACCAAGCATCTCTTTTATCCGTGCGTCAACTCCGAAACCCGAGAGCATTCATATCTTTAAAGACAGCTTAGATTTCCTGTCTTTCCTGAGTAAATTGGGAGGCAAACGAATTTTGGCTGACACCATCGTTTTGCATTCAACTAACTGTTTAGAGCAAATCAAACCGTATATCCTTAACTATGGTTATAAACAGGTCTATTCATGGATGAGCAATGATAAAACAGGACAACAAGCAAAGGAGTATATCCAGAATCTTATCAGTTCAGAAGAAGAAACAAAGCATAAAGCCATGAACAAATTGTACACTCCCTATAAAGACCTAAGTACGTGGTATCAACTCCAATTTCAGAATAGAACATGAGGAAACGCTTATGAACTATGCACAACTCAAATCCTTATACAAAGTTTCAGAAATAACCCTCCGCTATAACTACAAAACGCCTTATAAGGATAGGCTTCTTATTAATTCATCTTCCATTGCCTACGAAGTTTTAAGATTTGCATGGGATCAGAACAAAATTGAATTAATGGAGCAATTCAAAATCCTCTTAGTGGATAATAAGAGTCATTGCTTAGGGATTGTGGATATAGGTTCGGGAAGTATGAATGCCTGTATTGTTGACACAAGACTACTTTTTTCTGCTGCACTAAAGGCAAAAGCAAGTGGGATTATTTTGTCACACAATCATCCCTCAGGAAATTTAATTCCCAGTGATAACGATAAGAAATTGACTGAAAAAATTTGTGAGGGAGGCAAGATATTGGATATTGCCATCTTCGACCACCTCATTGTTTCACCGCAAAGCTATTACTCCTTTGCTGACAATGGCTTGATGCCAAAATAACAAAAAAACAATTGCTTCTCTACCCATCAAAATTCTTCAGATAAAGGGATAAGCTCTTTGCAAACCTTTCACAAAATCATTCAGGGCGATTGCAGACAAATGAGTGAAGTTCTTGATAATTCCGTTCACCTGATTGTTACTTCACCCCCTTATTGGAATATCAAAGACTATGACACCATAGAGCAGATTGGCTTTTATCAGAGTTTTGAGGATTACATCAATCACCTCAATCTGGTCTGGCAAGAATGTTACCGTATTCTGATGGACGGTTGCAGACTTTGTATCAACATTGCTGATACATTTGCTCATAAACGCCATTACGGCCGTACCAAGCTGATGGCTATTCATCATGAAATTATCAAGTTCTGTGAGATTATTGGCTTTGACTATATGGGTGCCATTATCTGGCAGAAAATTGGTAATGCCAAAGGTGTCTTTCTGGGTTCTTATCCATTCCCAAGAAACGGCGTTATTCAGATTGACTATGAATATATTCTTGTATTCAGGAAATCAGGGAAAAGTCCTCAACCCACACAAATACAAAAAAAGCTTTCTTCCATATCTTTAAAAGAATGGCAAAAATACTTTGCCAGGCATTGGAATTTTCCAGGAACACGCCAGAACAAGGGACATATCGCCATGTTCCCACAGGAGTTGCCACGCAGGTTGATTAAAATGTTCAGCTTTATTGGTGAAACCATTCTTGACCCTTTTGGGGGAAGTGGAACAACTGCATTAGCAGCCAAAAACAATGGCAGAAACTCCATTAGCTACGAAATCAATCCTGATTATATCTCGCTCATCAAAGACAAACTGCAAACCTATCAGGGTGATTTATTTGGGACAACTTTTGAATTTCTTGAACAACAAGGAATAGAAATGGATTGGGATAGTGAGATTTTGAAACTTCCTTATCTCTTCAAAGACCCACGCATATTAGATAGAAAAACTCATGTAGCGAAGGCAGCAGTTACTAACTGATAAAAAAAGGCAAAGGGAGCAAATCTGCTCCCGATGAACCAAAAACAACTTTTGCTGTGACTAAAAAAGTCCACGAATGTCGTAAATTTTCACCTTAAATCCTATAGAAGTTTGTTGCTCTATCCGTGTTTCGAGAATTTGAATGCCACATTCCTCGTTATAGGTGGCGGTGTGTTGCTGTCAGCTTGGTTCAAAGAACAGTGATAACGCATATCCCTCTTTTTTACTGCGTAAAAAAGCTCGCAAGCGACTCATGCCAATGCTTGGCATTCGGGGAGCTATCACTGTTCTTTGAGCCTTTTTCGCTGCCATCATCCACCACCTACAAAGGAGAGTATCCCTTGACATCCCCTGATGTTTACACCCGTATCACTAATAAAATCATTGCCGACCTTGAAAAAGGAGAATTGACCTGGCGTAAACCGTGGAACTCCGAACATTTGGGGCAAAACGTCCAACGCCCTCTGCGCTGGAACAATATTCCCTACACAGGCATCAATACGATTGCACTTTGGGCTACTGCCGCCGAAAAAGGCTATCACTTTCCCCACTGGATGA
>CALRLN020000071.1:0-14941 GCA_943368675.1 Chitinophaga pinensis
ACTGATACGCGAAGTTTTGTCAGAGATTGCGGCTTGATTATGGCAGCCCAAAAGATTGAGCATTATGAAATAGCATCCTATGGTACCTTGCGCAATATAGCTCGCATTTTACAACATTTTGAAGTAGCCGAAATATTACAGACCACATTAGATGAAGAGGGAGAGGCTGATCATAAATTAACTGAACTGGCAGAAGCTCACATTAATGAAGAAGCAGCATTAGAATAGCTTTATTGAGGCTTTGAAGTGCATAAGGCTTTCTTATGCACTTCAAAGCTAATTTAATCTTTATCCGTTCACAGGCTCACCACCGTTGATATGTATTACCTGACCACTGATATAACTGGCATCTTCTGAAGCCAGAAAAACGTAAGCCGGTGCTACTTCGGCAGGCTGGCCGGGTCTCTTCATAGGTGTGTCCTTACCAAATTTTCTTTGATGGGCTTTTGTAAAGGTAGATACAATCAGCGGTGTCCATATTGGCCCCGGTGCTACTGCATTGACCCTGATTTTTTTATCGGCCAGCATCCCTGACAAAGTGCGTGTAAAAGCAACAATGGCTCCTTTGGAAGACGAATAATCAAGCAATAAAGGATTACCCCTATAAGCTACAACAGAAGCGGTATTGATAATAGAGCTACCCTTTTTTAGATAAGGTAAAGCCGCCTTGACCAGATAGAAATTCGAAAAAATATTTGTCTCGAATGTCTGCTTCATTTGTTCGGCACTTATATCTTCAACTGATTTCTGCGGAAATTGTACAGCTGCATTATTGATAAGTATATCAATTTTTCCCCATTCCTTTAAAACCCTTGCAACAATCTGAGCACAATTTTCTTCAATGCTTATATCAGACTCTATCACCAAAGCCTTTGTTCCTTTCTCTTCAACCATTTTTTTAGTTGCTTCAGCATCCTCGGTATTCTTCTTATAGACAATCGCCACATTTGCACCTTCCCTGGCAAAAGCAATACTAACAGCTCGCCCAATGCCACTATCTCCTCCGGTAATTATAGCAACCTTATTAGTCAATTTTTGTCTTTGTCTGTCATAAGCTCTTTCAAATACAGGTTTGTCTTTCATGCTCTTCTCTTTCGAAGCAGCATTATCTATTTCTCTTTCGTGTTTTTTCATGGCCTTATAAAGTTTAATAAAACAATAAAAAAACTATACCTGTTATCTGTCAAACTTAAAAATATCTTTACCTATATTCTTCTTTCCGAGTATATCATCTGTAATAATTTCAGCCGCTAGCTCACTGAATACAATACCATTGCCACCAAAACCCATAGCGAAATAGGTATGGGGGTGTTCGTCGACACTCCCTATATATGGTAAACCGTCTTTTGTTTCTGCAAAAGTACCAGCCCATGCGAAATCTGTTCGAAAATCAAGATCAGGGAATTTCTCTTTAAATGCCTTTTTGAGTTGTTGTGATTTTTTTGGGGTCAATCTGTCTCTTTTGTCTGGATTATAGAATGGTTCATCCTTCCCTCCTACCAGGATACGGTTATCGTCAGTAACACGCATATACAGATACGGACGTGCTGTTTCCCATATGAGGCAATTCTGATACCAAAGGTTTTTTGTATCAAAAGGCTCACTTACAATGGCAAAAGAAGAATTAAAATCAACAATCTTTTTGGAAAGATATTCCTGCGACTCATATCCGCAGGCAATAATCAGCTTTTTAGCTTTTACAATTTCGCCAAAATTGGTTTTCAATTCAACACCTTTTTTATTATGATTAATCTCTACTACCTCTGTTGAATCAAACACATCTAAGCCATTTTCTATGGAAGTATTGAGTAGTTCATGTGTAAAAGAATAAGCGTCAATCTGCCCGCCAACCTCTGAAAGCAACCCCGCAGGCGCTGAAAAAGGAAATAATCTATCAACATCGTCCTCCATTAATAACTCCAGATCGATACCAATACTTTTTCTGAGCTCATATTCAGTTTTCAGGCCTTTGACATCTTTCTTTGAAGAGGCATAATAAAGACTTTTTTTTGAAGAGAATCCTACATCATTTTTGAGAGATTTCACAATCTTTTCTATTTCCCCTATTGCATCTATGCACATCAGAAAGCTCTGATTTGCTTTTTCGATGCCCACATATGACGAGAGTTCTGATATTGGTGTGTCTATTTCATATTGCAGTAAAGAAGTGCTGGCGCAGGTGCTACCCATACCTATTTTGCGCTTATCTATTAAAATAACACGAATACCTGCCTTGATTAAATGGTAGGCTATAAGGGCACCAGTGATGCCCCCTCCCATAATGGCTATGTCTGTTGTGTAAGATTGCCTGATTGAAGGGTATGAGCGTACTATACCACTTCTCATCAACCAAAAGGGTGACTCGGTTCTAAGATCCATGCGGTTGTATAAATAATTGGAATGAAGGCAGGAAACATCAATAAACGAGTGCTAAATCAAATGCTTCACGTGTCGACTCAAATGATTTACGCAGACTGTTGATGTGTTTACCCAATACACTCATTAGCTCAGGCAACGACAAAAACTGAATAGCACTCAAAGCGGAAGCATAGGCATTTTCGGCAAATTTATCCCCCAACTGGCAAGACAATGCTACTGTTCGCGGGTTTGATGAAGTGGCCGCCATTGTAAAATAAAATTGAGATTGATGCAGTCTTTTTGTCTCCACTCGGTTGGTTTTCAATCTCTCAAAACTGGGAGTTTCAATCAAGCGATTTATACATTCGGTCAGATTATTGGTTTCATTAATCTTTACCTGAAAGTATTTTTTTGAATTTCCGTTTTTTATCATGTCAACAGCTTTCTGATAGCCCTTTACCCTCACGGCATTTATTTCCCGGAGTTGCATCAGACTTCTTATCGCTTCTTCATTTATGGTATCCATGGGTATAAAAGGTTTAATCTTAAGGGCAAATTTGGAAGGAATTCTACAATAAATTCCTGTAAAAAATCATTCCATGGCATGATATATATCATACGCACACGTGATGAGTATTTTGTTACTCAGCACTTTGTTGCCATTATTACCCACCGATTTTACCCATATTAAGTTTTAATTAATATTATTGGCTATGGAACGTAATTTTTACAAATATCCATGTCCACAAAAAATAAATGAAAATGGAGAATAAAGAAAAAAAATCACAGGAAGATATTCGCGATATGATAAAAGACATCCGGTTTGCTATGCTTTGTACGCACAGTAATAATGGTCATATTCATAGCCGGCCGATGGGAACGCAAGGAATGGATAAAGATGGAAACATCTGGTTTCTGACGGGCCGCGATTCTGAGAAACTGGCAGAGATACACGCAAATTCAAATGTTTGTGTTTGTTATTCATCTCCTACTGATAATACTTATGTTTGCATTATGGGTGAAGCAGAAGAAGTAGACGATCAGAGTAAAATTGACGAATACTGGACACCATTTGCAAAAGCATGGTTTCCGGAAGGGAAAGATGACCCCAATCTTACCTTAATTAAAGTAAGCTCACACGAAGCAGAGTATTGGGATAGCGATTCGAATAAAATTGTAGCGGGTATTAAAATGTTAGGTTCGATTATAACAGGAAAAGAATATGTTGATGAAGGTGCATACGGCACTGTGAAATTCTGATTAAGCAAATAAGTTGATCAAGGCTGAGCAGGACAATCCTGCTCAGCCTTGATTTTTTCTTTTATTTAACTTTGTCTCTTCTTTCTTTCAGCTCTCGCCAGGTGGTCATGATAATACCATTGTCCTGAATGTATTTTTTCAGGGCAGGGTCAAGCATGGCCAAAAAGTCCCCTCTACGGTTATTTCCTGAATCTGAAATATGTTCAAAAACCTCAGTAGTGGCTGTACAGTGCATAATTACCATCGTTACGCCCGGTTGCAGGTCCTTAAATGAGTCAATATATTTTTGCGTTTTGTACTTCTGCAAAACCTCATCACTTACTTTCTGATTACGGTATTGATTCCAGTCATAGCTGATATTATGCAAGTCATCTAAAACCGGCAGCCCTGCATCCCATAGTTTTTTACCAATTGCCTGAGCCTGTTCTAATTTAAGTCCTGTTGCGCCAATGTCCTTCATAATCATATAATCGTGTCCACCCGGAAACATAACCGGAATCTTTTGCTCCATACCTACTTTCAGATATCTTTCCAGATAATCTGCCCTGGCAAAAAGTGTTCCCATGTGTGAGTCCATGTGGGTGGGCTCAAACCCCATAGTGCGGGCCCTGTCGAGCTGGCTTCTGATTTCTTTTTCGATATCATCAGCCGTTGCATGGGTAGCTGTGCCTTGTACGTTGCGCCACATGGCACCCTCTTCATCAACCAGGTTCGGCACATTTGCTTTGCCTGCCAATGGTCCCCAACGGTAATCTTTCCACTCTGAAGTTAATGTCAAATGCAATCCCGCATCAGTTTTAGGATGATTTTTGAGATAATGCACAAATCCGGGAACCCACGGGCAAGGCATCATTACGCTTAAAGAATTAGCCACACCTTCTTCAATGGCTTTTATTGCACCCATATTTGAATCATAAGACATACCCACGTCATCCACATGCATGATAATGACTTTTGCCCCTTTGGGGTACCCTAACTTCTCTGCATAAGTGGGACTTTGTGCAGTTACATAAAATGTGATCAGAATTCCTGTGAGGATAGATAAAATGGTTTTCATTCTGTTAAATTTGAGAATAAGCGGTTGGTTCTAAAAAAACTCTTGTAATACGAGACACGGTATTGGCATACTCCGGAAGTGGCGAGATTCGTTTCCAGTCAGCGTCTGCACTGAATGCTTTCCAGTTAGCATCTCTTTCTTCCATATTTTTAAAAGTAAGCATATAGGTCAGACATGGCTGATTTTCACCTGCCAGCACTTCTCCGAAAAACACCGGATTCAACTTAGTATTATAGAAGATTTTGATTTCGTCATCATTAAACATTTTAATCTTTCTGCGGGCAGCATCTTCAGAAAAACTTTCATAGGTTCTCATTTCAAAAAACCTTTGGTCTGCCGATGGCTTAATCATTTGACGGAGTCCATCAAACGCCAGTAGCAAAGAAGTGGTATATCTCGAGTATGGTGCTTTGTCTGGCAAAAGACTGTTGTATTCCTGACTAGCCTCCTTAAATTTTTCATCTGATTTCAATTGTGTTTTAATAGTAGCATATTGCTCAATTGAAGCATAAGGAATAAACACATAGATTTTGGCAGGTTCTGATTTGCCAATCTCTTTAAATACACCAACATTTTTTACGCCAAGCCTGTTTAGGGTCGGTATTAAAGCATTTTTAAAATAATTCTCAAGATTTGAAGCCGGAGAACCGAAACGGAGTTCATAGGTACGGATTTCATAGAACTCTTTGGTAACTGATGCGCTTTGCGCAAAAGCGCTAAAAGTCAGAACTGTTAACAGTAAACTCAGGAAAGTTTTTTTCATTGTTGTTTTAATCATAGGTTGAAAATTTATTTATCAAATGCTTCCAGCACTTTCTTCACTAATCCATCCATAGCACTGGTGGTAATCCATCGGGCGACCATCACTAACTCATGGTCAGGGTCAACATATACCATATTAGTACCATTACCTAAATGATAAAAAACATTGGCAGAGGCACTCGGCAATAGTTTCTTATCTGTATTCAGGAACCAGTTCATATAGCCATAGGTTGGTTCTGCCTTTGTAGGTGTTAATGCCTGTTTCACCCAGTTTTCAGACAATATTTGTTGCCCATTCCACTTACCGCGATGTAAGGAAAGCAAACCGAAACGCGCCATATCATAGGCATTAATAAACATACCGCCTCCCCAATGCCCACCACCGCTCACAGATTGAACAGCCTGACCATCAAGAACAATCCATGAATTCCGGTATCCGGTCCATCGCCAGCTATTTGATGCCCCGATTTTATCCATGATATTTTCTTTTAATACCTGTGGCAGTGGTTTTCTCCACACACTCAGTGCGGCCAGAGAAAGAACATTTACCCGAACATCATTATACTCATATACTGCTCCCGATTTATTTCTTTGCCTATTCAACCAAAGATTTACATCTTTATCGGGTCTGTCTGCCCAATCAGGTTTTCCCCAGAGTGTGCCCTCCCAATCACTTGTTTGCCTTAATAATGCATCCCATGTGATGCTTCTATTGTGTGGAGTATTGAACAATTGGAGCAGTTCTGGCTTACCAAAGTCATCCGCCGGACGATTGACTGGTTCGCCATAGATTTCAATTGGAGGAATATATGGGGCTACAGTATCTGTCACACTTTTAATTAAACCCTTGTCAACGGCCAGACCGACTACGCTAGAAAGAAAACTCTTCGTAACACTATGTGTCATATCGCACCGCTCAGGTTCTCCCCATTGTGCAACTATATATCCCTTATAAATTATGAGTCCGGTAGGTGCTCCTCTTTCAGCAAATGGACCAACACCAACCCCAAAAGGTTCCTTTCCGAAACTCTGATAGTGAGACACCTCCATATTACGTGGATTCTTAGATTCATTGGCATTAGCAAAACTGATAGCTTCGTCGAGTTTTGCTGCATTTAAACCTAATTCGACAGGTTTCTTCTGCTGCCAGTTATTGTAGGGCGGAAAGTAAGTTTCTGTAGCTTTCTTTTGTGCGTAAGAAGACGTGAGTACTAATGCAACTAAAGCCAGTATAATGTATTTCATTACTTAGTCTTTTTAATTGTATTATTTTTAAAGTGAACTTTATCATTGCCTACTTCTTTATCAGCAAAAATATACTTTCCTTTAGAAGACACCTCAAAATAATTATCAATCACTTTTATACCCCTGAAATGAGTTCCTGACAAACGCACACCGCAAGGCGTACCATTGACAACCTTTTCAGCATCGACAAAAAATTTATTGTTTCTTACTTCACAATTCATTACATCATTGTTGGAATTCTCTCCCCAGAAAGTAATACTACCATAATTATTTTTCAGACCATCGTTACGACTTACATTATCAATGATTTTATTGTTTCTGAACTTTACCGGACAATCGAATTGGGCAAGCAGGTAACCTGCCCCCTCGTTATTATATGAAAAACAATCACGAATAATGCAATCTGATGAGCCGCCATCGATATCAAACCCGCCGCCATCTTTGGTCAACCCGGCATGATTATTATGTGATTCACATTTCTGGATAATTCCATTTTTGCATAGCCATAACCAGATGCCTACCGGACCCCCACCCATACAACGATTATCAGCTCCGTTTTCCCATGCTTCGCAATGTTCTATCAGCACACCATCAATTCCGGCCATTACAATACCATTGCCTGAATGATTATTTATTTTGCCCAAAATCCCCCTATTCCTGAATACTTCATTATGCGCTACATAGAAATTTTTGTGCGGAATGGCAGGATATTTACCCAGAGAAGCAATACCAGCCTCACCATTTTCGCTGACACCCGTATAAGTAATTTTCACATTTCTATAACCCGAGGTATCGCTTTTATCTCCATGAATCAGTATACCATATTTATGGAAACCCTTAACCACGCAACTATTAATTTCAATAAAATTCAGTGACTTATTGGTGTAATCGGTATAAAATTCAATACCGTTCTGTTTGTTCTTTCCAACACCATCACCTTGAAATGATAAATCCATTACCTTTACACCAGCACAATTATAAGCAAACAGACCATTGCCCTCCCCAGCGTTTATAATAGCATAACTTGAACCATAACTCGATATAATGAGTGGGTTTTCTGAAGTGCCACCATCAAGGCTGTCTAAAAGAATAGTACCTTTAAATATACTGTGACCTTCAAAAAGCACCCTATCCCCTGCTTTCAATACCTTATGATTTACCTTTTCTATGCTTTTCCAGGCTGTTTTTATACTTAAACCATCATGAGTATCATTACCTTCAGAACTGACGTAGTATATTCTGTTTTTTGACTGATAATTACAAGTAAAAAGTAACAGACTCAGATAAAGCCACAATTTCATAAAATTCTATTTTTTTGAATGCTCTGATTCATAATGTTTCTTAAGAATGTCTTCGCCAAAATCATTGGTTAAATCGCGGGTGACCGTATGAATATGATTAGCGTTATTCTGGGTATTATCATATTCAACCAGAATCACATCATTCTGAATCCGGTAGTATTGCCCATTGCTTTCACCTGATTTCTTTCCTCCCGCCCAAACAAACCTTAACTGATCGAGCCCTGCTTTTTCTATTTTCTGCATCAGTTCATTCGAAAACCCCAGAGGATAATTTTTTATATACACACTCAAAAGTCTTAAAAGTAACTTTTGTTGGGAAGCGCTCATCTCTGCAAAGGTGAGTCCTTCTTTATTTAATTCACTTACTTTGCGCTTGTTACTTGTAATAATATCGCCGGGCGCCGTTTCTGAAATTATTACTTTTTGCAGTTGCTCGGGCGAAAAAGAATTCAGCAGTTCAAAACCCAGATTCATTTCATCGTTCAGAATCTGATACCCTTTCTTTTCTCCACTTGGCACTATGCCCGGATTGCTACCAAAAAATAAGGGCGTCGCCGAAACAATTTTCCCTGACCCGGAAGAAAAATTCAGAGATAAGTGATGTCCTTCAATGCGCCATCCCCATAGTTTCTTTTCATCCGGAGTACCAAAAACAGTAAAATAGTATTTTACCGGACTACGGTAATCGCTTTCAGGTGGAGCTTTTTCGAGCTCTTTCAGAATAATCTCCAATTGAATGATTGCGATAGCTTTCTCTTGTCCCTGCTCACTTAAAGTTGCCTTTAGCAGACTCATAGCGGCCTCTTTCTGATTGTCGTTCATTTCTCTGAGCATCAGTCCGTTTCTGGCTTTCGGGACAAAATACCAGTTAGAACGTTCGTCAGATTCATAAGCATAGTTAATTTTTTCGAGTTGAGATTTATCCAGAAGTTTCAGTAAGTCTGAAGCAGCCTTTACAATCAATTTATTATTGGATGAATTTTGTCCGGATACCCCAAGACAATAAACCCAGGCTAAACACATAGTAAGCAGAGTTTTCATAGTAAAATCTTTATAGGTTGAATATTATTATCAAGTAAATTCTATTTGTAACAAAAAACAAATTAATTTGTTGAGAGTATTAAACATACCTTCATGATCACTATCAAAACCATCGGGCTATATCTGGCTGCAATAGTATTTGTTTTCGCAGGAGTTTCACATTTCACAAAAGAAAGGTTCTTTATGAAGGCCATGCCACCTTATATCCCCTACCCTCAGGCAATGGTAATAATTAGTGGAGTAGCTGAAATTGCCTTTGGATTAGGACTCTTATTTCAATTGACAAGATCCTATGCCGCATGGGGATTAATTATACTGCTGGTAGCTGTTTTTCCTGCCAATATATATATGGCTACATCCGGCAGGTTTCACCAGATTCCATCCATATTATTATGGCTGCGACTTCCATTGCAGCTTGTGCTTATCTGGTGGGTGTATCAATATACAAAGTAAGAATGAGTATTTATTCGGCCATCATTTTAAGCAATACGCCGTTTGTCCAGCCAAAGCCGTCCTGGTTTGGATACTCACCGCCGCCTGCTTCTAAATCCTCATCATTTACATTATATTTTTCCGTCATTTTTCCGGTTTCTTTATACACTTTCAGATTCAGGTCAACCCATCTGGTTTTGATTTCCACAGCTAATTCATCAAAACCATAGTTTTTCAAGCCCACGTAAGCCATCCATTGCAAAGGTGCCCAGCCATTGGGTGCATCCCATTGCTGACCTGTAAATAACAGCGTTGTCAATAAACCTCCTGATTTCAGAAATTTTTCTTCCAGTATATATGCTACCTTTTCAGCCTGAGCCTGCGTGGCTATGGAAAAGAAAAGGGGATATACTGCGGCTAATGTTTCATATTCTTTCTGCTTGCTTTCAACAAAATCATAATCAAAATAAAAGCCTTTTTTGTCATTCCAGCAATACTTTTGAATGGCTTCTCTGCGGTTTTGTGCCTGGGCTTTATACTTTTTTGCTGTTACATTACTTTTCTGGGCTGTATATACTTCCGCAATGGTTTCTTCCAGATAAACCAATAAGCAATTTAAATCTACCGGAATAATATCAGTAGTATGAATACTATCAAATGCATCAGGATTCCTGAACCACCTGCTGCTGAAATCCCAGCCTGATTCTGCCGCAGCTCTTAGATGGCGGTAGAGTTCCTCCGGTTTTTGTCCCGAAAGCTTTGCCAGTTCAAAATCTTCTTTATAGGCTTCAGGGCGGGGCGTGCATTGACTATCCCAATAGCGGTTCAGAACTGAGCCGTCAGACATTTTCACTGTTCTTTTTATTGCTGAATTATCAGCCCGTAGCAATCTTTTTCCATCCATCCAGAATTCGTACTCTTTTTCCAGATAGGGTAAGTAGTCTGTCAAAATCTTAGCCCCCTTTTCCTGGCTCAGTAATCTAAGCATTAAAGCATAGAAAGGAGGTTGCGAACGGCTAGCATAATAGATACGATTAGCATTAGGTATATGCCCGATCTTATAAATAAGATATGAAAAATTATCAACCATCGCCTGGATCATATCAATTCTGCCGGATTCCTGCAAACCTAGCATCGTAAAATAGCTATCCCAATAATAAACTTCTCCAAACCGCCCGCCCGGGACAATATACGGATTTGGAAGAGGAATTAAAGATGATTTTTCATTATGAGGCTCACGGGTCAGCACTCCCCACAATTCTTCGATATGTTCTTTGACAGATTCGGTTTTATCACTTGTATAGGAAGTTTCATGCCCATGGGGTAAATCAAAGTTTTGCTCTACAAAGGTCCGCAGGTCAAACTCAGATAAGTTTTTCTGCTCGGCATAGCGAACCTTAATTTCCTGCAGGCTTTCTTCATTATTAATTCCCTTAGGTGTGCAATCCGGAAAGGTTTTATTATCCGGAAATACATTGGCTAATTGTACATCTTCAAACAGGTCGCCTAGCTCATGGATATATTTTATTGTTTGTCGCATTATCTTTAATCTGCATTCAATGCCCACCTTTGGTATCGAATTCTATATTTTTACCTGATTTTTTCTGAATATTATTTAACAAGAACAAGCAAATAATTAAAATACCCATTGGTATTAAAGAAAAATAGAATGCCTTGCTGCCTCCTATACTTTTAAAAAGATAGCCAACCAGCCGTGAGCCTAAAGTGCCGCCGATTGCTGAAAAAAACGTAAGCAATGATGCCATCGGGCTGTGAAATATCTTCTCCGTAGCGCTTAAAACAATAGAGTTGACCAATGGATATAGTGGGGCCAGAAAAAAACCTATTAATGGAAACACATAAGCGATAATCGGTACATCAGCTAAGGAATTAATGGTTTTTATTTCTAAATTGTTGGTTTGAGGCAAAACCACCACAACCATTAAAGCAGCCCCGATTAGGCAGGTTAGCAGGATTGTTAACCAATAGACTTTTTTGATTAATATTGAGGAAACGAACCGCCCTCCTGCAATAGAAAGCATCAGAATTACTGCCATAAATACGCTTGTTCTTTCAGGCAGATGCAGTACTTTTTCATTAAAAGTCGGTAGCCAGCTCATTATCCCCTGCTCGGTCATTACATACATAAACGCTGCAATGGCAAATACCAATACCATCGGGCGTTTCAACAGGCTGATCATCTGTTTAAAATCATCTGCTACATTGCTTCCCGGAATTTCATAGTTGAGCGTATTAAAATCTGAAAACAGTAAAAACACAAAAGAAATAGCTATCAAGGCTGCCACAACCAGATATACTCTTAACCAGGCGTTTGGGTCGGTATCGCTGTAAAACAAAGGGAATGACACAAACGCAACTGCAATACCTACCATAAAGAAACTTTCGATAGAACTTAAAATGCCTTTGTGTTCTTTATCATCATTGGCTAATAAGCCAATTAATGAATAAACTGAGACCTTAATAACTGCAAATGAGATACCCACACAGGCAAACAAGATTCGTACTGCCGTAAACGAATTGCCAAAATACATACCTATGCAACCCACAAAAACTAGCGCTAAGGCTATCAACATACCTCTTTTATAGCCGAGGCGAGGTAAAAATGAACCTACAAAAAAAGATACAAAAGCGATTGATAAATCTTTGAATGCTTCCAGAGAGCTTGCGGCAACTTCATCAACCTGATAGGTATTAATAGACTTCTGAATCAATATACCTACGCTATTTAATAAAATAGCAAATACAAAGTAGTTGAGATATAAAGACAGTTTGATTTTCCAGTTTTTCATATAGTTATAAAGGATAGGTTTTGCTGCGGCCAATGGCAAAATAGTCGATTGTGCATTAGCGAATATTTATTATTCACTATGCCTATTTTTAATCAAAAAAAAACGAGCATTATGCCCGCTTTTTTATTCATCATACGTTGACGTATTTTCTAAAACAAAACTAAATGTATTATTTAACGTGTTACAAAATTGAATGATTTCCAAAAGAAAAAATATGCTTACATTCATTAGTTTTAATGCTATATTATTATTTTTATGAAAATTTTAATTATTCCCATCTTAATATAGTGAAAACCTCTTTTGAAAAGATTCAACCTGACGAAGGAAGTTCGTTCCGATTGCTGCATTTAAAAATTTCTTCAAATATTTTTCCCTGGAACTACCACTACCATCCTGAATATGAAATGGTATATGTACACTATGGTACAGGCAGAAGACACGTGGGTAATCATTTAAGTTATTATGAGGATGGGGATCTGGTATTAATTGGGGCAAATCTTCCCCATGCGGGATTTGGCTATGATGCGCTGGATAAACACGAAGAAACGGTGATTCAGTTTAAGGAAGACTTTCTGGGTGCAAACTTTTTTGACAAACCAGAAATGGCTAACATCAAAGCACTTTTTGAGCGCTCGCAACATGGCATACACTTTTATGGGCAAACAAAGAAAATCGTCGGAAACCGTTTGAAGAAAATGCCCCAGCTTTCGCATTTCAGTCGAATGATTGAGTTATTGTCAATTTTCCAGATACTTGCTAACTCAGAAGAGTACTTTTTACTTAATGTTGCCGACACACGTTATGATTTTAATCAGAAAGATCAGGCTCGCATCAAACGGATTTATGAATATGTAGAGCAATCCTATCATACTCCTATCAATATTAAACAGGTGGCAGATATAGCCCACCTTACTGTTCCATCTTTCTGCAATTACTTCAAAAAGGTAATGAACATGACCTACACTGATTTCGTGAATGAGTTTCGAATCAATCAGGCCTGTAAATTACTCATGACTGAAAAGAGCATCACAGATGTCTGTTTCGAATGCGGTTTTTCAAATGTCTCTTATTTCAGTAAGGTTTTTAAACAGATAAAAGGTAAAAGCCCGATGCAATTCAAGAACCTTGTGCTAAGAAAAAAATCCTATCAGAATAAACTTGAGATAGAAACTGTTTGAGCAAATCGGTTTCTTATACAGACATCTCTCCACATATATCTCTTTCGAGGTTGAATTTAACCCTTTCAGATAGCTCATCTTTTCCAAAGAGATACATCAATTTAGTGATAGCCGCCTCGGTGGTAATATCTGAGCCACTAACAACCCCGATTTCCTGAAGTTTTCTGCTGGTCTGGTAAGTACCCTGTAGTACTCTGCCACCATCACATTGAGAAACATTATAAATAACAATCCCTTTGTCAATGGCCTGCTTAAGTTCTTCCAGAAACCAGTTTTCTGATGGAGCATTCCCCGCGCCATAAGTTTCCATTACGACTCCTTTTAAACCCTCTGTATTAAACACGTTTCTGATAAATTTCTGATTAATGCCCGGAAAAAGTTTCAATATCATTACATTCTCATCTAAATGTTCATGCAATTGTAAGGGCAGGTCAGTTCTGTAGGGGCGTATAAAAGGGAAATTATAGTCAATGGTTACACCTGCTTCTGCCAGATGAGGATAATTCTCAGACCTGAAAGCATTAAACTGGCTGCTCTCTTTTTTCTTAGCCCTATTGCCTCTCAATAAATAAGAATTAAAGTAGATGGCAACTTCAGGCACAACAGGTCTGCCATTGATTGTGGCTGAGGCTATTTCTAAAGCAGTAATTAAGTTTTCACGGGCATCAGTACGGGCAATTCCTATAGGTAGCTGTGCTCCGGTAAGTATCACAGGCTTGCTCAGGTTTTCTAATAAGAAACTCAGCGCCGATGCTGTATAGGCCATTGTATCGGTACCATGCAGTATAACAAAGGCATCAAACTCCTCAAAATTATCATACACGATTTTTGCAATTTCAACCCAGTTGGCAGGGTTCATATTGGACGAATCAATTGGTTTTTCCAGGGTAAGAATTGTCAACTCAAACTCAACCCGATGCAGTTCCGGAACATTAGTCAATATCTCATTAAAATTAAAAGGCACCAGACTTTTGCTCTTTGAGTCAAATACCATCCCTAATGTTCCTCCGGTATAAATCATCAAAACTGAGGTGGCACGATTATTTTTAATTGACGAAGTGGTAATTTTTGAAGTTTTATAAGGCATATAAAAAAAATTTAGAGCAAAAATACAAGGTTTGATTTAAGCTTAAATACCGATTTTTTTAAATTATTGAAGCAAAGTTACCTAAAACGAGATTAGAGTTATCAATAAAAAATAATTTTTTGAGTAAAAATACTCAAAACTGAACCTGTTTTTAAGATTTTTGCAATATTAAAATTATACTATTCCAAGATTTTTTTTCACTTTTCTTGAATTTTATTTTAAATATTGCGTTATATTTGAAAAGCAACAAACGAGAAACACAATAAAAGGACGAAGATATGAACTTGCAACCAACGATAAGAATAATAACAGACGAAGTAGCCATCATTGATTGTTTGGTAGACCATAGAGAAATGTTTAAATCATTTGAAAATGATAAAACTGCTGCATTTTTAGTAGGAGAAGATTTT
>CALRLN020000072.1:0-14827 GCA_943368675.1 Chitinophaga pinensis
CTCAAATACTTTCTGAATAATGACAGGCTTAACCAATCTTTGCCTGATTTGCAGTTTTTCAGACTCATCATTAACATACTCATGTGCATGAGAGCTATACAATAGTATTACGGGAAGTTTATCTGCACTATATTTAGATTTCTGACGTAAAATCCGAACCGTGTCGAGGCCATCCAGGTATGGCATATGGTAGTCGATAATCAATAAATCAAATTTTTCTCCTCTTTCAAGTATATCTATTACTTCCTGCCCGTTTTCTACTTCCTCATAACTAATGTTTCGCAGGTCGAGCATGCTTTTCAACAGTGAGCGGTTAGTTTTATTATCATCAGCAATTAATACACGTTTAAAAACATCAAGGTTTTTCCATTCATCTACTTCTCCCATCTCTGACCTCAGATTGAGGTCAAAATAAAATTTAGTACCCTTATTCAGTTCACTTTCAACCTTTAGTTTGCTTTGCATCAATGCCAGCAACTTATTAGAGATAGTCAGACCCAAGCCTGTTCCGCCAAATTTCCGGGTAGTAGATGAGTCCTCTTGCGAAAAAGCCTGAAATATTTTTTCCTGATTCTGCGGGGCAATGCCAATTCCGGTATCTTTTACAGAAAATCTGAATGAATTATAATTGCTTCTGATCTCTCCCAGCATTTCAACTTTCAGCTCAATCTCACCGGTAGTAGTGAACTTTACAGCATTGCTTAAAAGATTAACCAGGATTTGTCTCAAACGCACCACATCAACCCATACATAGCGGGGCACGTTTACAGGTATATTCAACAGCACTTCCAGGTTTTTCTGACTTGCCTGAAAGGTAATCATATCAGCTACCTGGCTCATTAAGTCCTGAATATTTGTTTTTTCAACCACAATTTCGAGCTTACCTGCTTCAATTTTCGAAAAATCCAGGATATCATTGATGATATCAAGCAGGGAATTAGCTGACTGAAAAACAGTAGACATATATTGCTGCTGTGTGCTATCAAGTTTAGTTTTCATCAGCAGGTCTGTAAAACCAATTACGCCATTCAATGGGGTTCTGATTTCATGGCTCATATTGGCCAGAAATTCTGATTTGGCTTTAGCTGCCTGTTCTGCCTCCCGACGTGCCTTCTGGAACGAATACACAAAACGATGAGAAAGAATGAGGGTCTGGAAAAGAATAAAGCCGAAATAGCCAAAAAACAAATAGTAGGAAGAAGGCCGTATATAACCAAAATAACCTAATATATTCAAAGTAACAGCCAGACCTATAGAAAACATACTTAAAAAGGCAAAGACAGACCCTTTACGCTTGCGGATTAATGCCAGAACAGCCAGATAGGAATTATACGTTACAAAAAACAATATAATGAAGAAGAATAACTGAGATACAAATGAGATAATATAAGTAGGCGTAAAAATCAGTAAGCCGATGTATAGCAGACTTATATAGCCTACTATTCTTACAATAATGCTATTGCTTGAATAAAGAGAACTCACAAAACGGGTAAAGAGATAAATACAGAAAAAGATTGTGAAGTATTCAAAGAAAAAAGTGATTTTGAAAGGAATATCAGGAAATACCTGATGGAGGTAATAAATCTTATCTACTCCTATGAGCCTGTATATATAACTCACACAGTAAAGCGCAAAAAATACAACTACCGGGTCTTTTTGCCCTAAGAAATATAATCCAAAGAATATGAGCGCAACCATAAGCAGGATGCCGGTCAGAATCAGGGTAATTGATAATTCTGTATCCCATAAGTCTTCGGTATAGGCATTGCTTCCTAAGATAATCGGCTGTGAAAAACCGCCCCGGTAATGGTCAAAATTAGCAACCTGCATTACCAACCGGAGCGTGTCAGACTGAGCAAGATAGAGTTTTCTTATTGGCAGCCAATGTGGTTTATATGCTTCTTTAGTAGTAGCTACTACACCATTATTTGCAAACTCTTTACCGTTAATCCATAATTTATAACTTGAATAAGGGGCCGGTATAAAAAATGAAAGTTGCGGATTTTTCCGATGATCAATATACACATTCAGTACATAGGTAGCATACCCGAAAGCTTTAAATGGTTTCCCCAATTGCTCGTGTGAATTCCAGACATCGGTAAAAGGTATATAATAATCAGGCTTTGTTGCAGATACCTGATCTGGTTGTAGTAATTTTTGCCAATAGAAAGCCCACTCACCTGATAAATCGACGTGGTTTTTTGTATTCTCAAATTTAATTGCTCTCAGGTCTGCTTCGCCTCTTTTAAATGATTGAGCGAAAGAAACAGATGAAAAAATCATTAAGAATACACCTGACAATAAAACAAGGAAGCCTTGGGGAGTTTTCCGTAAGTGCCGTATAATTTGTCTGTGAAATAGGTTCTTAATGCCCATCATTAAATCCCAGCCATTTTTAAATGAATAATTTTCATGTAACTATTACAAAAACATATAGTAAATGAGGCTGGCTTACCTTTTTACCAATGATTATAAGATTTTTCTGTCAGGTCAGGTAATTAGCCCGAATTTATGATTAAAAATCCTAATAGAGGCATGTGCATCAGAAATATTTTATTTCTGAAAACAAAATAATCGGGATATAAATATCCGCAACAAATGTGCCTAAATAATACTGCTAAAAATGAAATTCCGGCGTTTTATAAAAGAATTATTCAATTACTGATTAAGCGGTGGTGTTTTAAAAAATTCGGGCTATTACACTTTAATTATTCAGGCAGAAAACTTTACACCTAATACTACGAGTATACAGACCATAAAAACCGGAGCCTGATAAGTGTATTATCAGGCTCCGGAAATTTGCACAATATATGAAATACGCTAAAACTTATAAACCTTACCCTCAATCTTCAATTCTTTCAACTTGTTTTTCCCTCCTATACATTCTCCATAGCATTCCTGTTGAATAAAACCGATTCCGGGTGCTAACCAGATGGCATGTTCGTCATCAGCCATTGCCGGAATATCAAAATAGAAGCGGTAGCAGTTTTTAATGGCTTCGCCACCAATAGTAATTGTATCTGTTTTGCTGGTGAGTTTTACTACATAATCCCTGTATTTCCAGGTGGCGTTTACATCAGCGGTTAAATCAAATCTTACTGAGGTTTTCCCTTTATAGTATTCTACGATTTTATCACCCTCGTTTCTGACATAAGAAGTATCATAACTGCTGGTAATTGCGTAATAGGTTTTCTGGTCGAAAACTTTTGTTTCGGTAATAGTTCTTGTATTTACTTTGTCAATCTTCCAGTAGTTTCCTACCGCTAAAGGCAGGTAAAAGTTATCAAGCCCCTCCAGCGAAACTTTGTTTTCCTTACAGGCACTTAAAAAGAAGAACCCTATAAACCCGCAGATACAAAACAGTTTTTTCATACTACATATCAGATTAATTTTTGAATAGATGTCGCTTATATTATGCATAAAAAACAGGTCGAAGTTTAAACGCTTCGACCTGTAAGAAAATTATTGAGCAGAGGTTGCTTCTTTTAAATCTACTTTTACGCCTGTGTAATAAAGCGTTGTAGTAGCTTCAAAGCCAGAATCTGTTCCCACAATTACCCATAGATTACCATTAGCATCAGATTTACCCGTAAACTCGCCTGTTCTTTTTACCAGTTTGTATTTATTTTCGGTTGTACCATTAGCTACGTTACCAATCACTTTCATATCCTGCCCGCTAGTCGCCTGCTGCATTTTCTTGATATTCATGGTGTAAAACTTATTGGTAGAATCCTTTACTTTTTTAGGTTCAACCGACGTAAGGCCAATACCTACATACACGCTTTCGGCCGGAGAGCCACCAACACCAATTGATCCATCAGGGGCATTAGATGCAAATTCTACTTCGAATGTTCCCTTATACAACTGATTGGCTTTCGGAACAGTCATTTTTTTGGTGATAAACATAAACAAATCATCGCTATGGTTATTACCTGAAACCCGGAAGCCTTTCTTTAAGGTGTCTAAAGGTGCCGGTAATTTGGCATCTTTTTTTGTTGACAATTCGTAGAATGTTTCTTCTCCTACCGGATAATCCGCAAAATCTGCACTCCAACCTGTTGTTGAAACATTAAACTGGTCATTTATTGAGAGTTGTGGGATGGTGGTATCCTCTTTCGTACAAGAGAACAAAATTGCTGCCGAAACGATACTTAAAATGATTTTTTTCATAAATTTTTCTTTGGTTTATTTCCTACATGGATTCTGTTCTAAAAAAATTAGTTGGAATTATTTTTCCTGACCCACGAAGAAAAAAGGCTATCTACCTGATTTACAGACAGATAAAAATTGAAAAAAACTTCACAAAATTTTATTTGGTGAGTTGTATGTCTTCAAGCATTATGCTCTTACGGAATGAATTTACTGACATTTATGATGTCATTTTAACGCCCAATTGTCAAGCTTTTCCAAGGCCGGTCTACTATTCTCCGTCAATGATTTTGCTATATATTATTGGCTCAAATGCATTTATCCTCCTAAAACTTATCTAATATGAATTTGTGGTAGTAACTTTGTGTTATGATTTTATATTATTGATTTTGCAGATCCGAAGATGGCAGTTGTACCTTACAAAGAAAAAGAAACAGGAAAGCGCGAGCAGATAGCCGAGATGTTTGATAATATCTCTCCTAAATACGATTTTTTAAATCGATTATTGAGTGTAGGTATAGATGTGTGGTGGCGCAGGAAAGCCATTTCGATGTTGCGCCCGGCTCAGCCTAAATTTATATTAGACATTGCCACAGGTACAGGCGACCTTGCCGTTGAAGCTGTGAAACAACTAAAGCCTGATAAGGTAATAGGTGTAGATATTTCTGAAGGTATGCTTGCTATAGGCCGTGAAAAGATGAAGAAAATTGGCATGGAAAATGTGATAGAACTCAGAACTGGTGATTCAGAGAAATTGCTGTTTGATAACAATACTTTTGATGCTGTCATCGTTTCATTTGGAGTAAGGAACTTTGAGAATCTTGAAAAAGGACTTACAGATATGAACCGGGTAACCAAACCCGGTGGCACTTGTCTGATTATAGAGTTCTCAAAACCTAAAACACCTATTATCAAGCAGCTATATTGGTTCTATAATTCTACTATCGTCCCCTTAATCGGGAAACTTATTTCAAAAGACAAAGCAGCTTATAGTTATCTGCCTGAGTCGGTCAAAGCTTTTCCGGAGGGGAATGATTTCCTGAAAGTCTTTGAAAAAGCAGGGTTCACAGAAACTAAAAGTGTGCCGCTTACTTTTGGCATTTGCACGGTCTATATAGGTAAGAAAAAGACCTGAAATTGCTATTGATTGATAGATGTAACCTTTTCAAGCGTTAATGAAAAATATTCAGGTATCCTTAGCACATAGTTTGACATTTTCTATAAAAAAGACCGTTACTGTTTGTCTGCTGCTCTCTTCTATTGGAGTCCATACGCTGTCTGCACAGCAAAACAAGCGTCTTTTTCAGGGTGATTACGATGCCAAGACCCTTAAATTCGGCTATTTCATAGGCATACCTTATACGCACTTCAATGTAAAGTTTAACAACTATTTTGTTAATCAGGATAATTATTATGCTATTACATCCCCTGCCACCATGGGATTGAAAATGGGTGGACTGGCAAACTTCCGACTGAACGATTATTTCGATTTTCGTGTCTTACCTACAGTAGCCATTTACAGTAGAAAATTAGAATATCGTTTTGTGAATACTACCACTACCGACCCTGACAAATTGCTAGGTGAGAAAAAAGAACTACGGGAAACAGCCTGGTTTGAATTGCCAGTGATGCTAAAGTATAAATCTGAACGAAGAGGTAATGTGAGAATGTATATTTTCGGTGGTGTTCGTTATGCCGTAGAAACCAACGCTGTAAACCGAAAAAACCGCCAGCAGTTTACGACAAAAAATAATGATTTTAGCCTTGAATATGGCACCGGAATCGAAATTTTCAGAGAGTATTTCAAGTTTTCACCTGAATTACATTTTTCTCATGGTTTGGTAAACCTGGTTAATCCTGTTACTTCACGTGGTACCGCTATAGCGGGTGTTGACCGTCTTACTACACATACTGTTACTTTATACATTTCATTTGAATAAACTATGAAATACGTTGCCATATTTTTAGTGCGTTTGTATCAGGCTGGTATTTCACCCTGGTTTCCGGCCTCCTGCCGTTATACACCTACCTGCTCCCAATACTCGGTAGAGGCATTTCAGAAATATGGTTTTTTCAAGGGTTTATTACTCACCGTCAAGCGCATTGGTCGCTGCCATCCTTGGGGTGGTCATGGATATGACCCTGTTCCCTAATTAGAGGGAATTTACTATATTTGCAAATCTTCTTCATCAATTATTGATATTTTGTATTATATCAAGAAAATTCTTGACTATTTGTTTAATTATTGAAAATCAATAGAAAAGCTCTATTTACTTGCCTGATAGTTCTGTAAATTTGAGTTTGCAACAAAACCTCCCTAAAGCAATGACTCTCGAAGAGCGCCAGTTTCCGATTGGTAAATGGAAACCTGAAAACAGCTATTCTGAAGAAGAATTAGTTCGCAATATCGGCATTATAGAACAGTATCCTGCTAAGTATGAAGAACTGACCGGAAACCTTACGGCAGAAGAGCTGTCAAAAACCTACCGTGAAGGAGCATGGAACATTCATAAGCTGGTGGTTCATATCTCTGATATGCACATTCTGCATTTTGCCCGTTTCAAACAGGCTTTGTGTCAGGATAATCCGCAAGGCTATGGCCCTGATATTAACGGATGGGCAAATAACCCTGAAGTACCTACCGTACCTCTGGCTGATGCACTCCTGCTATTAGAGGCTACTCATAAACGTTGGACACACCTACTCAAGTCCATGTCCTCCGAAGATTTCAACAGAACTTTTTTTCATGTGGGGCGCCAGATAAACCTTACTTTGGCACAGGCATTACACATGGGGGCGTGGCATTGCAAGCATCATTTAGAACATATTAAGATTGCTTTGGGGAATCCTCAATAAGCATTTCTAATAATCAGCAATTAATATTAATACCTATTATAGAGATTTAATGATTCATGAATAATAATCCATATTTTATTATAGATTTCGACAGCACTTTTACGAAAGTGGAAGGGCTAGATGAGTTAGCCAATATCGCTCTGGCAGGCAATGCCAATCAGGAAAAAATTGTAGGCGAAATCAGAAAACTGACTGAAATGGGCATGAATGGTGAAATTTCATTTTCTGAGGCACTAAGCAGAAGAATTGAATTATTAAAAGCCAACCGTGACCACATTGATAAATTAGTTGACTTATTACACACCAAAGTATCGGATTCTTTTCAGAGAAATGAGAAATTTCTGCGTGAGTATGCTGATAATATTCTGGTGGTCTCTGGCGGCTTTAAAGAGTTTATTGTGCCTGTGGTTACCGAAATGGGTCTGAAAAAAGAGAATGTCTATGCTAATACTTTTGAGTTTGATGCAGAGGGGAATATCATCGGTGTAGATAATAACAACGTATTGGCACATGCCAAAGGAAAAGTAAAACTTTTGGGCTCATTAAATCTGGATGGTGATGTATATGCCATCGGAGATGGTTATACAGATTATGAGCTACGGGCATCGGGGCTGGCTAATCGCTTCTATGCTTTTACAGAAAATGTAGAGCGTGAAAAAGTAATTGCTAAAGCCGACCACGTGGTGCCTTCGTTAGATGAGTTTCTATACCTCAATAAACTGCCTCGCAGTCAGTCTTATCCAAAAAGCCGCATCAAGGTGCTTTTATTAGAGAATGTGCACCCGGTGGCTGTAGAATCATTCAAATATGAGGGCTTTGATGTAGAGTTCCATAAGGGAGCGATGGACGAGGAGGAACTCGCCGAGAAAATCAAAGGCGTTTCGATTCTGGGTCTGCGTTCAAAAACCAATGTTACTAAAAAAGTATTGGAAAATGCCGATAAACTGATGATTATCGGAGCTTTCTGCATTGGTACCAATCAGATTGACCTGAAAACCAGTACTGAAAAAGGCATTGCTGTTTTTAATGCTCCTTATAGCAATACGCGTTCGGTAGTAGAACTAGCCGTAGGTGAAATGATTATGCTTATCCGTAATATCTTTGAGAAAAGCGTAGGTATGCATGCAGGGAAATGGGATAAATCGGCTAATAATAGTTTTGAAGTACGTGGAAAGAAATTAGGATTGATAGGCTATGGGCATATCGGCACACAATTATCGGTTATTGGTGAGGCTTTAGGCATGGAAGTGTATTTCTACGATATTGTTGATAAAATGCCTATTGGCAACGCTAAAAAATGCCGCTCATTAGATGAAGTGCTTCGTGTAGCCGATGTGGTAAGTATGCACATTGATGGCCGTAAGGACAATACCAATATTTTCGGCAAGCGCGAGTTTGAGTTGATGAAGAAAGGGGTGATATTCCTGAATCTGGCTCGTGGTCATGTTGTTGATGTTCCTGCTTTGGTAGAGGCTATTAAAGAGGGCAAAGTAGCCGGGGCTGGAGTAGATGTATTTCCGTATGAACCTAAGACCAATAACGAAGAGTTTATCAACGAACTGAGAGGTTTGCCCAATGTTATTCTGACACCACACATTGGCGGTAGCACCGAAGAAGCGCAGGAAAGCATCGGGCACTATGTACCGGAACGTCTGTTGGAATTTATGAATAATGGCAGCACAACAGGTAGTGTTAACTTCCCCGAGTTGCAATTGCCTCTATTGAAAGATTCTCACCGTTTATTACATATCCACAAGAATGTACCGGGTATACTGGCGAAAATCAATAATATCTTTGCCAAGCATTCTATCAATATCAACGGCCAATACCTGAAAACCAATGAAAAGATTGGTTATGTGATTATGGACATTGACAAAGGCTATACCGACGAGTTTGTGCAGGAGATTAAGGATATTGAGGAGACGATTCGGTTTAGGATGTTGTATTGACCCCTCTTCAACTGGAGTTTTTAAAATTTCTCCTCCTTTCCTTGAAAAAAGGAGGGGAAATTTTAGACCAAAGCCTTTCAATATTGCATTTTCTTAAAGACGATTTGAAAAATCGTGATACATCAAAAAGCCCCGAAAGAATATCTTTCAGGGCTTTCATTTTATTAATTGCTACTATCAATCCTTTTTATCATAAATCGGATCATATTTCAAGCCGTATTTATCTAATACGTCTTGTGGTACACCTTGCCAGTCATTAGGCGTGTTACCCATATATCCTAAATCATCGAAGCCCATACGGGTTGTATAGAAGCCTGTTACGGTCAGATTCCGGATTTGTGAGAAGAAGGCTGCACCATGACTGAATTCTGGTTTTACATCATCCGGATAGGCAATATCTTCTACTATTTCAATACGTTGTTTAGGCGTAATCAGTGCAAATGATTTGCCGAAGCGTTTGGTGCTATGGTTATCCAGCCATCTCAAACCACCTCTGATAGGTGTCTGATATTGTGGCATATCTTTTACGATAAAATCGATAAAAGCAGGTACGCCCGCTTGTGTGGCGCTACCCGATTTGCCCTCTGCCGGAATAATAATATCTGCTAATATGCCAATAGTGGCCAGTTCTGACGCAGTCAGAAACTTATCAGCCATTATCTTCTTATCTCTTTCTATCTCTTCCGGAATACGGGCCGGTGTTGTTTTAAACGGCTTCGGGTCCGGTGGTGCGGCCATTAGGTCGGCGGCTGGTAAAACGGCCATTCCCAACGAGCTCAATGAAAGTGCTTTTAATGAATCTCTACGTTTCATGTCTGGAAAATGGTTTTGTTATAGGTTGTTTGCTTTTCTCTGCTCAATTATATAGTCAGACGTACGCCAAGAGCTTGCCAGGATAGTCCATGTCACGTTTTTATCACCTTGTGATACAAAAGGAGCGGCATCAACTACAAAGAGGTTTTTCACATCATGTGCCTGCTGCCAGCCATTCAACGCCGATTTTTTAGGGTCATTACCCATACGTACCGTTCCTACTTCGTGAATAATTTCACCCGGTTGGGCCAGACCATAATTGTTACTTGCATCCGGTTTTTTACCCATCGGAATACCCCCCATCGCATGGATAATCTGCTCGAAAGTATCCTGCATGTGTTTGGCTTGCTTGATTTCGTTTTCACTCCATTTGTAGTGGTAGCGTAAGGTCGGAATACCATATTTATCCACACTATTAGGGTCAATCTCACAATAGTTTGACTCCAACGGAATAGGTTCTCCACGGCCTGCCATACCGATATAAGCGCCATAAGTACGACGAATATCATCTTTCAGCGCTACACCATATCCACCAGCTTTTTTCTTATTGCCGTTTCTATCAGGGAAAAGTCCGTTTACACGCTCAATTCCTCCGCCGAAACCAAAGCCGGGCATACCCATACCTCCACCGTACTCAATATGGTAACCACGTGGGAAATCCAGCTTGCTATTATCTACCCACCAAGGTGTAAACACGTGCATACCACCTACACCATCTTCGTTGTAGCGTTTACGATCCATCAGAGCCGGGATAAATGCCGAACGGCTTGCACCTGTTGAGTCGTTCAGATATTTACCAATTACACCGCTGTCATTTGCTAGGCCTCTGGCAAATCTTGGCGATTTAGAGTTAAGCATAATACGGGCAGTTTCGCAGGTACTTGCAGCCAGAATGACAATTTTTCCTTTTACTGAATACTCTTTTAAATCCAGTTTATTTACGTAAGAAACACCTGTTGATAGACCTGTATTAGGGTCTGTCAATACTTCTCTTACCATCGCATTGTTAATCAGCGTCAGGTTACCTGTTTTAGCCGCAGGGATACATAATACTGACGACGACGAGAAGTCGGCATAAGCCTGACAGGCACGTCCGCATTGTGCACAATAGAAACAAGCCCCGCGTGAATCGTTGATAGGCTTGGTTAACATCGCCATACGTGACGGGATAACCGGAATACCAATACCGGTCGCTGCCTTTTTCAACATCAGCTCATGCAGACGTGGTTTTGGCGGAGGTAAGAAGATACCATCCGGTTCGTTACGGATACCTTCTTTGGTTCCGAATAAACCGATTAATCTGTCAACTTTATCGTAATAAGGGGCATAATCTTCGTAGCTTGTAGGCCAGTCGTCACCGATACCTGTCATAGAGCCTCTGCGGAAATCATCCGGACCGAAACGCATGGAGATACGTCCCCAGTGGTTGGTTCTACCACCCAGCATTCTTGAACGGAACCAACGGAACTGTGTGCCGGGCATAGCTGTATATTGCTCGCCTTCGATGTCCCAACCACCCCATGCAGCATCAAAATCACCAAACGGACGAGTACGGGTACTGGCACCACGGCGTGGAGATTCCCAGGGATTTTTTAATTGTGTGATATATTTAGGGTCTGCGGGGTCGAAGTAACCACCTGCCTCTAACAAGCAAACCTTTGCACCAGCTTTAGTAAGTTGATATGCCGCCATACCCCCTCCTGCACCAGAGCCTACAATCACAACGTCATAGACTTTAGGTTGCTCTTTAATTTCGAATAGGTTCATGTTTAACCGGTCGTAAATAGAAGATGAAAAAAATGAATTTAGAGTTTAAAAGTAGTACTTTTTTTTAGTAAAAAAAGACCTTTCAATAGGCAAATTTTCTGTTGCGTAGTATATATAAAATTATTCCAAATAAAACCACTATTACCAATGGTAAAGCGATGTTGATAATCTGCCATTTGGTGCGTTCGTCACGGATACGTAGTTTATCCAGAGGCCGTAACTTTACTTCTTTACCCCGCGCCTGTATCACACCGTTTTCATCAATCATATAATCGATGGCATTCATTACAAAATCTTTGTTGCCGAATACATGTTGAGTAGTTTTATCAAAACCCAATGGCAGTGGGTTACCCGTTTTAGGGCTGAGGTCGTTCACTATTATATCACCATCTGAACAAACCAGCATTTTGGTAGGCACACTTTCGGCCTTGAATGTTTTATACTGAGGGTCAGACGGTAGCAAGCGGTTTTTATATAAAGATTCAAATTTACCCTCCAGTAAATAGGCAATGGTTTTTACACCATCGTTATACTCTTCCTGCTTTGTTTCGGTGCGGGCTTCATTATAAGTAACTAACGCTGGTGCATTCAATACCTTGGTAAATGGCGTGGTCATTAATAACGGAATCTTATTCACACCCGGAGCCTGTACGGTATCAATAGAAGCCACATACCGGCAGAATATCAAATCCAGATTATTTGTTATGAGGCTTTTACCGAAATTATTAATCACCGGAAAATACCTGTAAGGAATAGGTTGAATATTAGGTTTATCTCCCAAATTACCAACCACCATCGGGATAGCAGCCGAACTTGCACCATCTTTTACGATGTTACTGTTGATTCTGACCCCATATTTAAAAAACAAATCGGTAAGGTTCAATTCTAAAGGTTGTGCAAAGGTACCTTCCAGACTTACTGAATCTACTTTCAGTCCATCAACAAAAAACAAGGCTCTTCCCCCATTCATTACATACTGGTCTATCTTGTATTTGGTACTGTCATCAACCGGAAGCGTAGGTTTGGGTAAAATCAATGCATCCAGACCCTGAAAAGTAGGCGACTGTTTGGCATCTATGATATAGAGTTCGTATCGTTCCTGTAAAGAGGTAATCAGATCGGCAAAGTTGATGGGTTTCAGATTAGTAAACTCAGCCAATAGCCCGATTTTCTTTTTTTCTTTCAGAGTCAGCTTCCGTATTGCATTGGCAAGTTCATACTCCACATTCTCGTATGATTGATTCAGTTTCTCCTGAGCTGTTCTCCCTTCAGTACCTTTTAACAGTTGCACAGGCACTTCTTTACCCTCATAGCTTACAGAGGCATAAGGAAAAATAATGTTCTCAACCTGCCGTCCGTTTTTATTATCTATCACCCTGGTAGGCTGCATGCCCTTTTTAACTAATTCGGCATAGAAGTCCTCTCTCTTTCTGGTATCGTTTTCCGCGCTCGGGTTTATAGACGTGAACTCAATTTTTGTACCGCCATATACCTGAAACTCATCTAAGGTTTCATTAACAGCCCGTTTTAGTCTTTCAAAGCCTCCCGGCAATTCGTCACCTTCTAAATAAACCTTTATCAATACCTCTTTATCCAGGTTTTCCAGCAGGTTTCTGGTAGCATCAGAGATAGAGTAGCGTTTTTCTTCAGTAAGATCCAGGCGAAAGAAAACAAAAGAAGCCAATACATTTAGCAGGACTATTCCGCCGACAATAGCCAGGATTTTTATAAATTTACTTTTCATTAAGAGTTCTGAAGAAATCGTTTCTGTTAATTATGCCCAAAAATAAGATATTCATTCATCTATTTCCACATTAAATATGAAAACAGCCGGATATTGGGTTGAAAAATACCAGATGCAGGCACATCCCGAAGGTGGATACTTTGCCGAAACGTATCGTTCAGCCGAAATCATTCCCCATGATGCTCTTCCTAAACGTTTTGAAGGAGAAAGAAATTTTAGTACGGGCATTTATTTTTTACTCGAAAGCCACCAGTTTTCTACCCTGCACCGCATTCAGTCAGACGAGATGTGGCACTTCTATTATGGCACGCCGCTCAACGTTTATTACATCGACAATCAGGGTTTTGTACAAACGATTAAGTTAGGCAATAACCCTGAAAACGGAGAAGTATTTCAGGCGGTTGTTCCGGCAGGCGTATGGTTTGGCAGTAAACCTTCTGAACCCGATAGTTATTCACTGGTTGGGTGTACTGTGGCCCCAGGCTTTAGTTTTGCTGATTTTGAAATGGGGAGTCGTGAAAAATTGCTTCAGGAGTATCCGCAACATAGCGAGATTATCAGGCTCCTGACTACTCAATAAAAAAATGTGCAGGTTTCTTAAACGATTTGCACGATTATTTACCTTTGTACTGATATTTGTATTTAATAATTATTAATTTATTGTTGAAATGTTACAACGCCCTCAATCACTCTTATTGCTTCTTACCTCTATTTGTATGATTCTGTATTTAGCCACTCCCGTCTGGCATAAGGTAGGTGTAGGAGAAGAAGCCATATTGACTCCCTATTATCTGGCACACATGAAAGGCACGCTGGCAGAAGTAAACAAACCCGTTTACTATCTGGCGATTCTGGCAGTGCTCTCAGCGGGCACTTCGCTTTTCACTATTTTTCAGTATAAAAACCGTGTACGTCAGATGCTTTTTGTAGCGCTTAACTCGCTTATTGGAGCAGCACTATTAGGAGCAACCGTTTACCATATTCAGTTTGAAGCAACCAAGTTTTTTGCAGCTGATCAACAAGGAGAATTCGGGATTGGATTCTGGGCTGCTTTCGCGGCTTTGGTATTTAATTGGATCGCGAATCGTTTGATTCGTAAAGATGAGAAAACCGTAAGAGATGCTGACAGAATGAGGTAAGTCTCGACTGTTTTACCTGTTAATCTAACCTATTATTACTTTGAGAATTGCCCTGAAAACACTCAAGATCGCTGGTATCACTATTCTGGCACTGGTTTGTCTGATTGGTATTTATCTGCTTGCCGCCTATGTATTATCAAGAATCGGCGTAGATAGAGAAAGTCAGACCCAAAATAATATTCCTATCTATATATTTACTAATGGCGTACATACTGATTTGGTAGTACCTGTTAAAAACGAACAGATGGATTGGAGCCGGGAAGTGAAGTTTGCCAATACGGTTGGTAAAGACAGTGTATTTGCGTATGTAGGGTTCGGCTGGGGAGACAAAGGTTTTTATTTAGAAACTCCTACCTGGGCAGACCTCAAAGCCAGCACAGCTTTTAAAGCGGCATTTGCGCTGAGTACTT
>CALRLN020000073.1:0-14637 GCA_943368675.1 Chitinophaga pinensis
TGCAATAAGACCACTAAAAATTAAAAAACATGGAAGACTAGAAATGTCCTTTTTCGCTTATGGTTTAAAATGTTTAGCTCAGGTATTTATCAATTCTTTTACCAGTTTTATCCCTAAATTAACGCTCGCTTTTTTGTCATGTACTTAGAAAAATTAATTAACTATAATTGGGTCTTAACCCGAACTCATGTTAATTTAAAGCCTTAAACTACCTTAAAATAAATTTAACACGCTTTGTTAGCAAGTATCTGTTTTGTTTTAATATCTTGCAAAATATCTGACCACTACAGTCTACACGCTTAGATAAGGAGCAGAGTGAATAGTTTTTTATCTCCTGTATTTTAAATTTCTAAAAAAAATCTTTAGAGAATATTACCTTTTAAAACAACTCGCCGACAATAGACATAAAAGCATTTGAAAACTTTTAAAACTATGAAGGCAATCAAAGTTCTATTTTTCGTGTTGGCTTGTTCGTTCAGTGCAATGGCACAGGATGTTTATGAGGTGATTTTCACGGCGGATATCACGCAATACCGCTCTGTGCTGTATATCAACTGGAACGAGGGGACAGGTAAAATGAGGGTGCGGTATTATAGTAAAGGTAGTACACAGATGATTGAACAAACGATGCGTCTGGAAAGAACCACGGCCGGAACCAGAATAGCAGGTTATAATGCGGTTTATGCTGGTACTAACCAACGCCACCCGACTTACAATCCTGACAATTTTTATATTTCGCAGGATGAATACGGTAATGTTTCAATAGTGACTGTTGACGATGTGGGAACGACCGCCAACTGTGTGGTGAGAAGATATAGCACCTATTATGAAAAGCAGAATTTTTTACGAAGTTTTAACTGGACACTTTAAGAGCATGTTTAAAAATTATGATTCGACCTGCAAAGGTCATCTTTTTCAACTATACTGCGTTACATTTTTTCGATGTAGCTGCTGGCTACACCTACAAAATGCGCCTTGTCTAGTTAAAAAATCTGAACTTTTCGGTCAGAATAACAAAATTTAAACATACTCTTAACTGAAGGCAATCTAAATTATCCTAATTATGAAGACTAAAGTCGTATACTATTTCCTGGCAGCATTGGTAATCATTATGGTGTTTTTCTCTCTCAAAAGTTATGAGAGCAACTGTGACAGACTGGAAAAAAACATTGATAAAGCTTTAAAAGATAGTGTACTGACCGACTCTGAGTTTGAAAAGATTGTCACGTTTGTTGAGAGCAAGAGGAAATCACTCATCAAGTGCCATCCGGAAATAGAAAATACGGTTGACCTTGAGGCTACGGTATTGAACGATATCATACAGAAGCAAAGCAAAAACTTTGCTTCTGTAAAATGCGAACCATGCCGGAAAGAAAATACGGACATTTCGGCTAATCTGTTTCTTGAAACTAGCCTGAGTATGGATGGCTACGATAATAAGTTGTTGCATGAGTTCAAGGAGACCATCGGGGCATTGCTTGGTAATTTCGACAATAGCTCACGCCGCATTTTTGTCGTAAATAATAATGTATACGAGACTAACCTTAATTACCAGAGACTGATTAATGATGATAATATCTTTAATAGTACTATGGGTTACGGTAGGCGGGACTTTACGGATTTCGGTAAAATATTCAAGGCCATTTGTGACAAAACAGAGGATAACCAGGTGTCGGTGCTGATTTCAGACCTGATTATCTCTCAGGATTCTTCTAAAAAAACGAATGCCGGAATCATCAGTGAGTCTGAATTAAAAATGCGGGACCTGTTCAGAGATTATTCAGACGAGTATTCGGTGATCATTCTGAAATTCAATGCCCATTTTAGTGGCACCTATTATGCCTATAATAATATGAGGATAAAATACGATGGAAAGAGACCTTTCTATGCCACATTGATTGCCAGGAATAAGACCATGAATACCCTGTTGATGAATCCGGAATTTAGTAATTTTTCTAACTGGAATGGATATCAGCGGTTTGACGGGCTTCAGTATTTTACTAAAATCAAAACCCCGGAAGTGCCGAAATATACCATTGACATGACTGTTGATAAAACAGGTAAATACAGAAAGGATAAAGATGAGATGCTTAAAAAAAACGATTATGTGCATTCACTTGAAGACGTTGGGGTATCAACTTCCACAAAGGCACTGGAGATACCTGTAAATGCCAGCTTTGACAAGTTTTATCTGGCTGATTCACTGATTCTGAATACCAACAATTATTCGGTTTATGTCAATAATGTTGAGAGCACTGATTTTAAGGTAAGTGCTGCAAGCAAGCTTTTGTCTGTTCCGGGCTTTACGCACAGGCTTACCATTAAATATTTAAAAGATAACTTCCATTATGATGATGTCAGAATCGAAGTGAAGATGAAAAACAGCAACGCCATCAGTAGCTGGGTTGAAAGTAGTAATTTAATTGACGATACGAGTCAGGGTACTGATTTTGCCCGGAAAACTTTCGGTATAAAGGCACTTGTGGGCGGTATCGGCCAGGCTTATGTAAACCCCAACAAAACATTATATACATTTTCTTTAAACTTAAAAAAATAACCCATCATGGAAGACAGATTATTTGAAATTTATTCCATTATTCCTGGTATTTCTGAAGATTTAATTCAGGAGTTATTCGATTTAGAGGCCTCACTTCTTACGATTATTACTTTAGTCTACTTCCTTCTTGCTTTAGGATTATCCGTTTTTTTCTATTTTAATCCGTTCGATTTCAAGAGATCTTTCTGGAAGATTAACCACTGGTTGTCGGTATTAGCAATAAGCAGTATTATATCATTTCTTTTTACACTGGGCACCTGTTATCAGAATGAAGACAATCTGGCGAACAGTACTTTTCCGGAGTTTTTAGGATTTGCCCTTGTAACGGCCATTCTTAATGCCATTCTGTATTTTATTTTTTCATTTGCCATAAGAAAACTCGGAAACGCTGTTACTCAATTTACACCTTTTTAATTGATACATTAAGATGAATTCAAACCTATATATTTTCGCCACAGGCGGAACGGGCTCCAGGGTAGTAAAAGCCCTTGTTTATTTATTGGCATCAGGAGCAAAAATTGAAAATGTTGATACTATTATACCTATTATCATTGATCCGCACATCAATAATCATGATCTGGCCAAGACTGTTCACCTGATAGAATTGTATCAGGAGGTTCGTAAACACCTGAAACAGGAGCCTAAAGAAGGAGATTTTTTCTATACCAAGATACTAACGCTTAAACAAAAGACCAATCGCAGCGAATTAGCCGATAAATATACTTTCCAGATGGTGAGCGATGATCAGAAAACTAACCGTTTCAAAGATTATATCGATTATCAGACCCTCGAAAGTACTGATAAAACCCTGGTTAACCTGTTGTTTTCTGAAAGCAATCTGGATACCAAAATGGATATCGGGTTTGTCGGAAACCCTAATATCGGGAGTGTGGTGCTGAATCAGATCGGTGATTCTGAAGAGTTTAATGCATTTGCCAGTAACTTTAATAAAAACGACAGGATATTTATCATCAGCTCCATATTTGGTGGCACGGGAGCTTCGGCCTTCCCTATTCTGCTCAAAAATATCAGAGGTTGTGAAATAGGTGAGAAAGGACATGTAAAAGAAGCTGTTCTTGGTGCTTTAACGGTGATGCCCTATTTCAAGGTAAGCACTCCTGGTAATACCGATGCACTGATTGACGAGAACTCGTTCAAATCAAAAACCAAAGCGGCTCTGCATTATTATCTGGAAAGTGTGAATCCGAGAGTAGACCGATTGTATGGTATTGGTGACTATACCGATAGTGTGTTTGAATATGACCCCGGCGCCAAACAGCAGAAAAACAATAAGGCGCATTTTATTGAAATGCTGGGAGCCACTGCCATTTTTGACTTTATGGCCAGTAGCCCTGATAAGAAAGGGCATTATCTGGAGTTTGGCCTGAGCAAAAGCGGGCAAAACGGCAAAGAACTTTATTTTGATAATATGCCTAAAGAAACCAGGGCTATCATTCAGAAACCGCTTACCAAGCTCACGTTGATGCTAAGACACCTGAATCATATAAGCACCTTGAAAGCGCATAATCCTGTCTGGACGAGATCAAACGATGGCAAGGCAAATATTGATGATAATTTCAGATCGAAAGATTTCTATAAGGCATTGAGGCGCTTTTTAGAAGAATATGAGCATTGGCTGAACGACATGGCAGACAAGGTTCATTCGCGCTCATTTAAACCTTTCCAGACTGACCCTGCCACACCGCTGGCTAAGACAATAACGAATGTTCCGATAAAAGAAAAGGCTGCTTTTGATTATGACTCTATTGATGAGTTTTTAAGCGAAGAAATGACGAAAGAGGTCAATTTCCTTGGTATTGAAGATAAGTTTTTGAGAGTTTTTTCGAACGGCTTAGAAAAAGCGATAAAGGAAAAGTATAACTAACCAGAAAATCATCCGATTAATCATGAATAATAAATTATCTCTTATCGGGGGTGACACCTCTGAAGGATGGGGCATAGTTGACAACTATAATGCTGATGAAATTGAAAAAATAGATGACGGACAGGAAGGGAATACCTTAAACCAGCCGACATCTATTCCGAGCCCTTATGCCCGGATAGATCTGGTGCTTACGGCATTTAAAAATCTGAATCTGGGCAGGCAATACCTGAACAACCAGAAACTGGTGTCGAAAGTACTTGATATGGGTGAGCTGCTTTTTAACTATGAAATGGTAAAAGGCAAACTTGATATAACCAAATGGGTGATCAGAGACAAGAATGGTCCGGTGGCTTTGAGACGCTTGAAGGAATCACGCATGACCGGGCATAACAAACTTGGCAGGGTGCTGGATATGTTTTTGGAACAGGATAAAAAACCCTATAATTTTGGTAATCTGGACTATATCCATATCATTTCGTATGGGGGTCTTGTAATAGGCGGAACCTCTCCGGTAACTATATTTTTTACTACACCTAACGAGCATTATTTTAATGAAATAGATATAAAATTTGGCAGCCACAGGCTTTTTACGAAAGAGAAACCATATATACCGCTCTATGCAAGAGATATTGAATACCAGAAAATGTGGTATTTTTTATTGCAGAAGCATTATGCCGAATTTTATTCGAACTTCAAGGCAGTAGCCGAATATATTGAGAGATCAATCAGAGATCTGAAAGAGAAATCAAGAAGAGATTATGACATGCTTTTTGACGAACGTGGTAATCTGAAAATTGATGATAGTTATGAAAAGAATTTTCTGTCTCCATTGGATACCGGAAAAGAAAATGACAATGTAGATATTCTGGGTCTGCCTTTCTACAAAAGAAATTCCCGCCAGTCACTCGGTGCCATCGAAAGGCAATCGCAGTTTGCTATTGAATCCAACAGATATACTGCAGGGCCTATGCCATTGGTATTGCAGACTAGTTTTTCGAAGCCGCTGCAATATACAGATAATACCAAATGGGTGTCAGGCACACCTGTGCCTCTATACGCAAAGGAATCATGGAAACAGAATGAACGACAGCTACCGGGTCTGAACCAGAATTATCCGTGGCTGACCGTAAATGACCTGCTCGAGCCTTATCTGGTTAAGCTTAATTTTCCGGTAAACAAGGATAGGTTTTACCTGGGGCGTGAAGAAGGTATCGGCCCGGAAGAGGCTTATCTACCGCCTTTGAAAAAAGACTTTTTTGAGTTCTTCAGTGTTTCAGAACTTGAAAGAGGCATTGTAGAATATAAAATAAGTAAAAAGCCCGCAGGCGAAATGCTGGTCAGGCTGGGTGTTCCGATTAATGGTGGCAACGACAGAATCATATTTGAAAAGACCTACTCTCCTATTCCGATCGGTATAAACAATATCAACCTGACTGATGAAACAAGAACCGACGGAAAAAATGTGGGCAATACTGCCTATATTGTAGATGTTCCTTTTAATGTGGCTATATATCCGCCTATAAAAGGGCGTGCTATTAATCCTAATTATAGTGTTCAGCTTGTACGGGAACCTGAAAACAGGCTTGTAGATGATATATCAATTGATTTTCACAATGAAATAACTAAAAAAGATGCTGAAACAAAATTAACCGAGAAAAAAGAGAAATTCAAATATCGGGCAGGTCGTGATTCAGGTTTTTTCCCAACCAAATATTATAAGGTAATTGAAGAGTTTGACATTATTTTTCTTACCATGCAGAGTAGCAAGGCGGATATTAATGCTGTGATACTACCTAAATTTATTCAATATGTGAAAGGCTCTGATAAGTATTCAGTAGCTTTTGATTTCGGAACAACCAATTCCCATATAGAGATATCTGTTAATGGCGGGCCTCCTCAGCCATTTCAGGTCAATGTCTCTCAGGTATCTTCTTTATCTGTGTTGTCAACAAAAACTTATCCGGTTGAGCTTTATTTATCGGCCTTGTATGAATTTATTCCTGAAACAATCGGGAATCCCCGGGGATATTCGTTTCCAATCCGGACTGCCATTAGTGAGGTATCCAATGTTGATCATAAGCTTCAGGATTTAAGTCTGTTCTCAGATTTCAGTATTCCCTTCTATTTTGAGAAAGAAATTAAGCGAAAAATTGATCATTTGCATACCAACCTGAAATGGGCAAGGTTAGGTAGTGATTCTTTAAATCATACAAAGTTTTTCCTTGAGGAGCTGGTACTGCTCGTACGTAATAAAATACTGATGGAAGGCGGTGATTTGCAAGCAACTAAAATTGTCTGGACCTTTCCGTCCAGCATGAAACGAGCTCAACAGGCACAATTAGGCACCATCTGGAGAGAAATTGTCGAAAAATACTTCGGCAAATCACTGGTTGAGCCAAGTAGTGGTCAATTGGTATCTGTCATGGAGTCATTGGCCCCATTCTACCATTATCAACAGATTTACCCAAGACTAATGTCAGGTGTACAGCCGGTACTATCAATAGATATAGGCGGTGGAACAACTGATACGGTTATTCATTATAAAAATGGGCCAATTGCTCTGACCTCATTCAGATTTGCAGGGAATGCCGTTTTTGGAGATGGTTTTCTGTCAGAAGCTGCCGGGAATAATGGTTTCATTGTCAGGTATAAGGAGCTCTTCAGGGAGCTGCTCAAACGCAACGAAATAGGAAGCCTTCAGGGTTATAATGAAGACGTGATCGCTACAAATATTTCTGAAAACATTGTTTCTTTCTGGTTTTCTATTGAAAAACATGCTGATGTAAATGACAAAACCTTATTCTCATTCAATAAACGTCTGGCTGATGACCCGACAATGAAAATCGTATTTGTATTGTTCTACACAGCCATTGTGTATCATATAGTAAAACTGATGAAAGAACGGCAGGAGCCGCTGCCAATGCCGGGTGGCTTTATATTCAGTGGTACAGGCTCTAAAATGCTACAGATATTAAGTCCTGAACCCGGGCTTTTAGCTGATTATACGAAATTGATTATCGAAAAAATATATGGAAGGAAATATGAAGCCAATGAAAGGCTGAATGTTTTTTATGATACTACTGCTCCTAAAGAAGCCACTTGTAAGGGGGCATTAAGGATGACCGACAAAGATTATCATAATAGACCTGAAGCTGTTGTTTATAGTGGTCGGAGAGATAAGCCTTTTGAAGCAATTACCTACGAGCAGGCAAAATCGTATGATTTAATACAGGAAATGGTAAATGAGGTGGAAGAATTTTTTAAGTTTTTCTTTGACCTAAACAGAGATTTCAGCTTTGAAGATGAATTCGGTGTTTCGCCGCTCGCTATCAGAATTGCTAAGGAAAATCTGCCATTTCAGCTAAAAGATTATATGGCAAAAGCCATAAGTCTTAAAAGTGAGGGACTGGATGATTTAGACCGGAATCTGGAAGATACTCTCTTCTTTTATCCGATTGTGGGAGCTATCAATAATCTGGCTTTTGAACTTTCGCAGCGCGCTGGTACCACTTTATAATTATCAAATCAGCCTGTTAATTTCAATGAAATTAGCAGGCTTCACTTATTCACGCTAATGAAAAAAATAAAAAATCTTAAAACCATACGTTTGATTTTATTTTTTCTGGGTCTGACTCTTAACTCTTTTGCTATGCCTAAAGGCGAATGGACTAAATTCTTTGACGCATTTGAAAAAGTTAAAAAAGATTATGAAGAAAATAATAACTCGGTCAAGAGTAATTATTGGCTAACATTAATAGCCATTGTCAATGAACAAACAATAACAGTGCATAATCTGGAACCTGCCGGAAACTATATAACTACTGCTATCAGCAGCAAGGTTCAGTTAGACTTTAACAAGTTTGATAAAATAACAATAAAAGTTTATGAAATAAATAATGATTTTCAAAAAGCAGAAGATATTAAAATTCAGGACTGGGGTCAGATTGTCAGAATGTTTAAGGATGTTGTACTTGATAAACCTAAAACCAATGATACAACTGGTGTACAGAAGCCGGATAATCTGTTGGAAGAATATGAGAGTATCGAAGACAATATAAAAAACACTCAGGATAGTCTGGCAGAATTGGGGAAGCCAACAATTAATGAAGATATTTTAAAAAAGGAGGGGCCGGATTTTCTGAAAGCCTATACAAAATACCTGGAACAACTTGTTGCTGACAAAAAGAAATTTATCAATATCCTATACGTTGTTTTAGGCATAGTATTGCTGGGATCGGCACTCTATATTTTTTTTAAGACACGCTATAAACCTGACAACCGTGATGAAATTAAGGTGGCTTTCGATTGGGCATCAAAAAATAAATTGTATGATGCGGGCAATATGGGAGATACGAAAGAGAAGGTTTCTGCTTTCAAAAATTTTCTAACGGATCTATTACAAAATGCTCAAAAAGCAAGTGGAGACACTGTAGATTCTTCCGGTTCACCAATGCCAAAAAAGCCTTTAGCAGGCATAGAAGTACCCGGTAATGATGAGAATGAAGAATCCACAATTACAACCGGTAATAAAGGGAATGAGTTGCGGACCGATTCGTCAACCCGGTTACCAGGCCTTGAGGACACTTCTGAAAGAAATAAACAAGATGATCCGTTTGCCAGATTTATCTATTTCAGAGAACCTGCAGCAGAGGGCGGTTTTGATAACAACCGGAAAATCATGGAGAAGAGTAGCCAGACACTTTATACTTTTATACTGAATGCTAACGGACATAAGGCGACATTCAGATTTGATACAGACCCTGCCAATTTTTCACAGGCTTTAAGTCATACCAGATATAAAGTTGAACCGGTATGTAATATAGAAGGTATGTCGGCCGAAAGCGCAACAAAAATAACCAGCCTTGAAGATGGCGAAGCCGAACTCAGAGACAATAAATGGATTGTTACAAAGAAAGCGACAGTACGTTACTCATAATATTTATAACCTTTTGAAACCCTGAAACCCATGAAAAAACGACCCGTGTTTTTTATTGTACTTTTTGCCATGCTGGGATTGTTAATTTATTTTATGATTCCAAATTCCGGAATGAGTGGAGAAAAAGTATTTGATAAATTTAAGAACAGTGTAGTGCTGGTAAGGGCTGTAACTATATACAGACTCGATTTCAATAATGACAAATCTGTTTATTTCAGCGACTTTGACCAAAAGGGTATTAAAGGCGGGGCAATGTATGTTGCCACCTATATAGTGGGTGATAAGGAGCCTAAGGCTAGTGATTATAAGGTGAGTTTCGGTACGGGCTTTTTTGTATCGAAAGATGGTAAAATAATTACTAACAGGCATGTAATCAATGAAATCAGTAAAGCTGATAAAGAGAGTATTATCGGTAACCTTAAAAAGGAAATGACCCTGTATTCGGGCTTATTTGACCTTGCAGTAGATTCTTCTCCCGGAACTGAGGAGTTCAATCTTGAAGATGGCACTACTATCACCAGAACTCAGATACAAATTGTTAAACTGCTTTTTGATGCTTTAAACAGTCAGAGCCAGAATGTTAAAATATCAACAGAAATAGTCGCACTGGGGGTTGCTCTCAACGCCACGCATGTAGACAATGCCAAAGATTTTATAGATTGTAAAAGTATAAAAACAGAGCATAAGGAAGAGGTCGACCTGGCCTTATTACAAACAAAAAGCCAGAAACTGCCCGAAGGTGTAAAAGATTTTATTGCCTTACCTACAGCCAGAGAAGCGAGAAGGTTAAGATATAAAGAAGGTAGTAAGGTTCTGATTATCGGTTATAATTATGGAGCATCGTCTATTGGCAATACCAGCCAGGGACTGAAAGTACAAAGGCTCGAGGGTACCATTACACAGGAAACTGATGATTATAAAGTACAGTACGAAGCCTCTACTCTGCATGGTTCGAGCGGTTCGCCTGTTTTTTCATCCAGAGGTAAACTGATAGGTGTTAACTATGCCGGAATAGAGGGTGAGCAGATAAAATACGGGCTTAAAGTAAAACACCTGAATAAGTTTCTGTCAACCGATAATGATTCAGAAGAAACCGATGAATAAATATGACCTTTTGTTAATTTCCTCCGACCTATAATATAATTCATTTATTAAACCGTTCAGGCTTATTATTTAAACAAGAAGGCAAATTTTATCACAAAGCAAATTTGGTAGAAATAAAATTTCTATTGCAGATAACTTATTGCCGATTTTTTGTATAAAACTATAATAAGCGGATACATATTAAATTATAACCGGCTAAACCGATGAAAACACATTTATTCTCTAAAGCAATTATTCTCTTTTTAATCGCCATTCCATTTTTTGTGGCGTGCAAGGCCAAACATAAAGATGAGGATAAGGATTCACCGCGCAGAACGGCGAATGGACGTAACAGCGCAGATATTAATGATATAGCAAAAGAATACAAACGCATTGCCAAATTATGCAATGAGATAGAAATAGAACTGAACGATGCCGATAATGCTGAACCACCAGGCATTGATGAACAGCTTGAACCAGAATCAAAAGGAACGGACGAATCTGATGAACCATCAGGATTTGGTAGCAGGAAAGAAATCAGAAAGGCACTGAAAGAATTAAAAAAAGATGTGATGAATCTTCAGACTGAAGTAAATGCCAGTATGCTGGATGATAAGAGCTTCGACCAGAAGTTAGCAAAATCGGGGTTCAATTATCTGGTTATCGATGAACTTTCGCGCAGGATTGAGAAATTACAAAGAGCTGCCAGATAAGTATATGATGCTGATTTTATTGATACCACTAATGAACTAAAGAATGAAAAATCTCAGGTTTTGGGTAAGGTTTGGTATTGGTTCTGAACCTGTCAGCCTCAGTTATGATGAGTTAATAAAGACTAATTTCAAGGATGATGATGAAATTTCTCCTGAGGATGGTAAAAATATCTGGTATACTTATCGGGCATTTAAGGACGACTATCTTAAAAAACTGAAAGAAAGCAATGAGAAGATTGCCGGTGCTACATCACCAGCCCAAGACACTGATAATACTAAAGTAAATACAACAACAGGTACAGAGAAACCTTTTATTGATGAACCCGGCACAAAAACAGAGGATACCGATTTGAATATTGAGGAGGAAAGCGCTGAAGAGATTATTGAGGAAAGTATCAACGCCGATGATGATAAAACGAAAGTGATTGAAAATAACCAGAAATGGTTTTTTGGAGATGATAATCGGTATAATAAAGCAACTATTGAAAATGAACCTTTATCTGGTAATGATACTAAAAATCATGGAGAACAACCAGACCCAACGGATTACCCACACAGGCCAGAATTTGAAAGCACTAAATACTGGCAATCTGAGGTTCTTTCACATGAACAGCCACCTGTTGAAGAAGAGCAAAAAAAAGGTATAAAGCCTATCCATCTCCTGATGGCTTTGACAGGATTTGTTCTTGGTTTGACACTCCTTATCCTTCGTCCCTGGGATCAAAAGGAATTGTCTGGTGGAACCAATACTGAAAATTCAGTTCCTGGCGGAGGAGAATTCCCCCAAGAGGTCAGTACCGAAAATCCTTATTCAGTAAAAATTGCTTCCATTACGAAGAATGCAGATGAAACTACCGTAAGCATTAAGGTAGTGCCAAACCGTGACAATATACCTGCCTGGATTTCAGAAAAAACCTACCTGCAGGATGGTGAGAAGATTTTTTTTCCAATCAGAATAGAAGGTACCAGTAGAGATAGTACCAGACGAACCATTTTAAGCAAAAAGGATTCAATAGAGATAAGACTTATATATCCATATAATTTAGGCGATAGTAAAACTATCAACCTAATAGAATTTGAAAAACCAGGCAGCAAACCGTTCAACAATCCTCTTAATTTCTTTAATGTGGATGTAGATAACCCTGCTGTAACCAATTGTTTGTGTACCAATTCCAGCGAATATCAGACTCAATTTATGACAGATTGGCGCAAGAATAAAGGCAAAGTGTTTTTCTGGACAAATGCAGCTGAAGGAGGCGAAGTGAATATTTTTATTGATAAAATTCTGAAAGGAAAACTTACCAGCTATTCGACCACAAGAGAAACCATTGGTGGTGCTAATACCACAACTTTTGAATTGCCCGTGAATAAATACAGGTATTTGATTGAGGTTCCGGATAAAAACAGGATATGGGAGGGGGAATTTACGCTGACTTCTAACTCAATAGCTGAGGTATTCATAGAAAAGAATGGGAAAGCCTGGAAAGGGAAGAAAGAAACATTTGATGAACTGGATATTGTAACCTGGGACGAACTCACAATTGATGATCTCGATGGCAAGTCAGATGCCGACCTGCAACTCATTATTAATCAGGCATATGCACGCAAAGGGCTGATATTCAAGGCTAAGGCATTACAGGATTTTTTTAAGAGTAAGCCCTGGTACTTAGGTCGCACTACAAGCCAGGAAGAAATAAATGCACAACTGAATGATACTGAGAAAAAGAATATAAGAAGAATACAAGCTTACATGAAAAGATAGTACTATCCCTGAATAAACTGAACAGTGTAGGGATTAAAACATAATTGCTATGGAAGAGAATAAAGAAAAACAAATGTTCATCCAGAGGAAAGTTGATAATTTCCGGACACGCACGATAAAGGCTAATGAACTAAACAATTATCAGCTGGAAGACGATGATACACTCTGTGAGGACGATGGCAGAAATCAGTGGATTGCCTATAAGGATTTTAAAACTGAGGAAGAACAGGTAGAGGAAGAAGATTTACCTAATAGCATAAAGGAACCTTATAATCAAGCTATTAAGAATGAAACGCAACAGGAACAGGTACATAGTGAGTCTACCGAAAATGAAGACTCTGAAGGAATTAAGCCTGTAGAGCCTGAAACGACTCCAGCACTACCACAACCAGATTCTAATCCGCCCGTAAAATTCAGGAAACTCTGGATTATTCTGACAATAGTTGGAGTGATTCTGGGGGGGGTAGCCGTATACAGATTCTTGCCTGAGGTGCCTAAAAAAGACGATACTACGTCGATTATTCAAAGCGAAATGGAAAGAGCTTTAAATGATGGGGATAGATTGGTCAGCCAAAGTGACCATGAGGGTGCTAATGTGAAGTTTTCGCAGGTAATGGCTTTTATAGACTCTAAAAAAGGTTTAGATCTTTCAAAAGTAAATGAATTCGGAAGAAAGTATAAAGATAAGGCTGATAGTCTTTGTTCACCAAAAAATGATTCGACTATAAGTTTTACCTCGAATGAATACTATAAACATGCCGGGATTTTATTAGAACAAGAACCAAAAGAATGCCCATACAAATGAAAAATATATACACGCTGTTAATTTTGATGATCAGTACAATCTCTTATGCGCAAATGAATGCTGATGCATATCGTTTTGAAAATAGTGGAGATAAATTTCTTGCTAATGGAAGATACGCTGAGGCTAAAGCAGCTTATGAGAAATGCAGAATTGTCACCAATGGGAAGTCTTTAACTGATATAAACAAAAAAATTGATAGCACAGATAAATGGATTAAAATCCATGAAAGAGCAGACGTAATATATAGAAGAGGAGATTTCGATCAAAGTTTGAAAGAATTCAGGAAATATCGTCAGTTACTCCCAGGGGTAAGTATTAGGGCAGTGGACGAAAAAATTGAAAATTGTATACGAAGAATTGAAGGACAGGAAAGAGATAGGGATGTCAGGAAAGTTATAGCTGAAAACGATAAACTTATATTTGGGATTGAAAAGAATTACAGTGCTGAAAAATTATTAGCGGAAGCAAGATTTGGAGAGGCGCTGGATATGTATAAAGCTGCCAGAGAACGAGTAAGAAATGTAAGAGGTGGGAGTTCAATTATTGAGGTGGCTGATATTAGAATTAAACAAATTGATCGTTGCCTGGGAATCCAAAGAGATGCAGAGGCTACAATTGATTTAAAAAGAAAGTATGATCTATATAGATCTTACAGCAATAACGGGGGAATTATCGTGATGCCAATTGAAAGAACAATTGCGCTACTGAGAGTCCAGCTTGACCGGGTTATTCCGCCACCAAGCCAGCCGCAGAATCCGGAACAAAACCTTTTGAAAATAGCTGTGAAGTGCGAAATAAACACCTTGAATGCATTACTCGGATACATTGCCAAGGAATCTACATTATATACCAGAAGAGATTCATTATATGATAAATTAGTAGATCTGAATGACGAT
>CALRLN020000074.1:0-14602 GCA_943368675.1 Chitinophaga pinensis
GTCAGGTGGTACACCTTTCATTGTCTATGCACCCGGTAAATATGCCGTACGGGATAAAAATAATCAGAAAACAGGTTGGGAAGATGTAAGAACGTGGAACTACGCCGTAGCTAATGGCGACCACCTCAGTGACGAGTGGGCATTGGATAATTTTGAAAATGAACAATATCACCTGATTGCCTATGGCCCCAATGGCTATATGAGAGAGTTTAAAGGAAACGCTGCTGACCCTGCCATCGAGATTAGCTGCGAGTATCAGCGGGTAAAAGGTAGTCCGAAAAAACTTACGGGTAGTGTAGAACTGAAAATAAAGAATCTGAATACACAGAATCCGGTGACAATCGACATCATTGACCAATCGTATAAAAACGGTAATCATAGCAAAACAGTTGCGGCAGGTGGCACAGCAACAGTCGTAATTGACCTGGCAAAAAGTTTTAGCTGGTATGATTTCAGTGTGAAAGTAAAAGGAAATACCACCTTTGAAAAACGTTATGCCGGCCACGTAGAAACCGGAAAAGCAAGTTTTACAGACCCGGCTATGGGTAAGGTGGTGTAAATATCATGTATCAATTCCATTTAGGTTCGATTTCTCAAATCGTGTGTCATTGGCTATAAAATTGTAATGAAGCAATTCTATAAGCAGCACGATTTGGAAAATCGTGATACAAGTTTTTTTGTCTATGTTCTAAAAACGCAAATTGTCATATTCAGATTATTTATGTACTTTGTGAAGCAAAATCATCTGAACAAACTACTAATAATATGAAGCGTTTCGTATTACTGCTATTATTGCCTTTTTCATTACTTGCGCAGAAAACTCCCGGTTCTTTTTCAGCGGCCGAAATCAGGCGTTTTGAACAACAGGCGCAACAGGTTAACATCATACGGGATAATTGGGGAATACCGCATATCTACGGTAAAACTGATGCCAACGCAGTGTTTGGCTTGTTGTATGCCCAAAGCGAAGATGATTTCAAGCGGGTAGAGATGAACTACATTGAGAAACTGGGCAGAATGGCAGAACTGAAAGGCGAAACCGAGCTTTACAATGATTTGCAGATACGCTTATTAATTGATACCACAGAAGCCATTGCCGATTATAACAAGGCGGAACCCTGGTTGAAAAAACTGATGAATGCCTATGCCGACGGCATTAATTATTATCTCTACAAGCACCCTGAGGTAAAACCAGCCATGATTAAGCGCTTTAAACCCTGGTACACGCTTTTGTGGACTGATGGAAGTATAGGTGCTATCAGCACGGCTGATGCAACAATCAGCGAACTAAAGAATTTCTACTCAGGTGATAAAGTTTCTTATATTGATGAACCTAAAGACCCTGAAAACCAGACAGGCTCTAACGGATTTGCCATTGCACCTTCAAAAACTGCTTCAGGCAATGCCATCTTATATATTAATCCGCATGTGACTTTTTATTTCAGGCCCGAAGTGCAGGTGACGAGTGAAGAAGGACTAAATGCCTACGGGGCTGTAACCTGGGGGCAATTCTTTGTATACCAAGGCTTTAACCCATACTGTGGGTGGATGCATACTTCAAGTGCGGTTGATGTGTCAGATTTGTATGCTGAGAAAATCACTAAGAAGGGTGACAAATTTTTCTATGAGTATGATAAACAACTAAGGCCTGTCAAAGAAAAGAAGATTACTATTAAATACCTGAAAGACGGACAACTGCAAACCCGTGATTTTACCACTTATTTCACGCATCACGGACCGATACTTGCTAAACGGAACGATATGTGGATGAGCCTGCGGTCATATAACCGTTCGATGGTAAGCCTGATTCAAAGCTGGAAACGCACCAAAGCCAAAGGATTTGAAGACTATAAAAAGGTGATGGATTTGAAAGCTAATACTTCTAATAATACCGTGTTTGCCGATAATAAAGGCAATATTGCTTATTGGCATGGCAATTATATACCTGTAAGAGACAAGGCGCTTAATTGGTCAAAACCTGTTGATGGTAGTACCAGCACAACTGAATGGAAAGGATTGCACAGCGTTGATGAATCAGTACATACCTATAATCCGGCGAGTGGCTGGATACAGAACTGCAATTCTACACCTTTTACGGTAGCAGGGGCAAGTAGCCCGAAAAAATCAGATTATCTGCCCTATATGGCACCTGACGGCGAGAATTTTAGAGGCGTTAACGCTGCGAGAGTATTGAGTAGTGGTAGTGAATTTACGATTGACAAAGTAATTGCCGCAGGTTATGATACCTATCTGTCAGCTTTTGAAGTATTAATACCTGCACTGGTAAAATCATTCGAAACAAATAACCAGGCAAAAGATACGCTTTACAGCCACCTGGCTGAACCGATTGCCTTGTTGAAAAAATGGGATTACAGAACCGGAGAAAAGTCGGTAGAAACGACAATTGCCATTGAATGGGCGCAGAGATTAGGTGGTGAGATACAAAAAATTTATATTGATGAAGGTGAAGATGACCAGGTAACACGCACAAAGAAATTTGCTCAGGTAGCAACAGCAGAACAATTGCTGAAACCTTTTGCCTCTACTATAAAGGAATTAAAGACAAAATACGGAACATGGGAGAAACCCTGGGGAGACATTAATCGTTTTCAACGCCTGACAGGAGATATACAGGGTAAATATGATGATGCGCAACTAAGCTTACCGATGGGCTATGCGTCTGCCTTATGGGGTATGTTGCCTTCTTATAACAGCAGGGTGTATCCGAACACAAAGAAAAGATATGGCATAAGCGGCAATAGTTTTATCTGTGCCGTTGAGTTTGGCCCGAGAATTAAAGCCAAATCTCTTTTGGCAGGAGGGGAGAGTGGCGACCCGAATTCTCCAAACTTTAAAGACCAGGCCGAAATGTATACCAAAGGACAGTTTAAAGATGTGTTGTTTTATAAGGAGGATGTGCTGAAAAACGCTGTAAAAACCTATCATCCGGGAGAATGATGCGGTTAAATAAAATAAAAATTCCAATTGGTAGAGACTTGTAGGCGTCTCGAAGGGCTGTAAAGATGCATAGAATCATAAATTTGTTTTCAAAATATCCCTTAAATTGGCATCAAACCTTTATATACCCCCGTGGAGACGCCTGCAAGTCGTTTCTACCCAAATTGATTTATTTTAAAGAATATTTATTTCTTGAATCTTATTCAATTCGGTTCTATCAATAAAATGGTTTAATATAATTCAACCTGTATTCGCTATGAAATTTGCAAAAATTACCTATTTGGCGGCTCTGCTTTTTGTTTTATTCTGTAATAGTATTTCTGCCCAAAGAGTACTCGTTATCGGTCTTGATGGTTTCGGGGCAGAAGGGTATAAAATGGCTAAACACCCCAATATTGATGCCCTGGTAGCAGAGGGGGGTTTATCGCTCACTACCCGGCCGGTAATGCCGTCGGTTACTATGCCTAACTGGACGAGCCATCTTTCTGGCGCAGGCCCTGAAGAACATGGGGTAGTAAATAATAACTGGACAATAGAAAAGCATGACTTACAGCCCGTAGAGACAGATAATGAGGGCTTTTATCCGTCTGTTTTTAAATTGCTGAAAGACCAGGTACCTAATGTAAAAACAGCTTTTTATTATAACTGGGCAAATCTCATTAAATCGTTCAACCAGAAATACCTTGATGAGGTATCGTTTGAGCCTGATTTCAGTTATACCAACAATTATCAGAGAGCTAATGATTTTATGATAAAAAATCAGAAAGAGCCAACGATGGTTTTTTTGTATACGGTACATATTGACCACGCAGGCCATGACCACAAGTGGTTATCGCCACAGTATATCGCTGCCATTGAAGAGGCTGATGTGGCTATTGGTAAGTTAATCAATCAGTTAAAAACTGAAAATCTATATAAGGATACGAATTTCTTGTTGATTTCCGACCACGGGGGCATCCCAACCGGGCATGGGGGGGTGTCAATGTCTGAAATGCAGGTACCATGGGGAGCAACCGGCCCGCAAATTAATAAACTGGGTCTGGTTAATTATCCTAATAGTAATAAAAATACTTCACTGGTTGTAGCCAATATTTTTGGTCTGAAAGATATTCCAAATTCATGGTCAGGGGTGTTGCCTGAGTTGATTCTGAAGAAAAAAAATAAGCATCTGAAGAAGTATTTCAGATAAGCGGGCAAGCAAAAGCCCCTATGATTCAATGGTCTGGCTCACAGGTAAAATGACATTGAATGTAGCTCCGCCAGCACTATTGCTTTCAATTGTTATCTCGCCATGATGGTTCTGAACAATTTTCTTGCACATGGCAAGGCCTATGCCTGTTCCTTCATATTCCGATTTACGGTGCAGTCGCTGGAAAATATTGAACACCTTTTCGGTGTATTCGGGCGGAATGCCAATACCATTATCGGCAACCTTTATACTATAGTAATCAAAACCTGAAGCCAGTTTGCGTATCTGTATAGTTTCTTCGTTTAGTCGGGTGGAACTGATACTGATTACCGGTTTCACATCCTGCTTTACGAATTTCAGGGCATTGCCAATCAGATTGGCGAAAAGCTGGGTCATTTGCAGCGGAATGGCCTCAATAATGGGTAGTTCTTCTTGTCTGATAATGGCTTCCTTCTGTTCTATCAGCAAATCATAATCTATTAAAACGTTTTCAAGAATCTGATTAAGATTTACCTCTTCAAAAGTTTCATTTTCTTTTACTATTTGCGAGTACATCAGTACATCTCTGATGAGAGCCGTCATACGCATGGATGAATTTCTGATTTTAGCCAGATAGTTCTTCGATTCCTCCGTGGCAACACCTCCTAAACTTCTTTCCAGCAATTGCGAAAAAGTACTGATTTTACGAAGAGGCTCCTGTAAGTCATGAGAGGCTATGTAGGCAAACTGCGCTAACTCCGCATTTGAGTGTAGCAGTTTAGTGTTTGACTCCGCTAATTCTTCTACTGTTATCTGTAATTTTTTAATGGCTTCATCCAATTCTCTGGTGCGGAGTTTTACTTCAGTTTCCAATGCCATCTGCATTTCTCTTTGCAGAGTAATATCCTGTGCTGTTCCGCTTAAATAGGCTGGTGCGCCTGTGGCATCATAGAATACCTGCCCCTGTGCATGAATAAGGCGGACTTGTCCGGTTTTATGATTTATAACCGGGTGTTCGTTATCATATATTCCTGTGCTACCGGGGGCAATAGTTGCTTCAATAAGTGCAGGTACGGATTCACGATACTCACCAGGAAGAGGATTATAGGCCGCCATCAAATCCTGAGTATCTTCAGTAAAACCGAGCCACTCCATAAATCTGGCCGAATATTTATAAGTATTATTCTTAATGTCAAGTTTCCAGGTAACTAATCCTGCTAATTCTATCGCACCGCGAAGTTCAGCTTCGGCCTCTTCGAGTGCCTGCTGTGCCTTGATTTGTTCTGTTACATCAACCGATATTTCTAAAATTGCATATACTTCGCCTTCTGAATTAAAGACCGGAGTATAGGTGATATTATAATAATTGTTTGTCATTACACCATTTTTCACAATTTTAGCTAATGAGCCGAAAGAATGGTATTCTTTACCTGTATTGAATACATCATCTAAAATCTGTAAAAAAGGCTGGCTTTCACTAATTAGTTCAGGCATTACTTCTATTAAAGGCTTTCCTGCAATATCATCCCCTTTTCCCATCAGGTCAATAAAAGTCTGATTCGGATTTTCTATAATCAGATCTTTGCCTACGTATAACCCTATCCCCGCAGGAGCAGAAGCAAGAATGGTCCTTAGTTTTGATTCGCTTTCTTCCACTTTCTGCCTTGCCAGCACCTGCGCAGTAACTTCTGTTGCTACTACCAATACGCCCACAATTTTGTCGGTACCCTCATAGCGGGGTTGGTAAGTAAAATCAACATAGATTGTATGAGGCGTGTTAAATCTGAACAACTCGACTTTTACACTGTTGGCAATAAAAGGAATGCCTGTTTTAATTACTCCATACAGCAGATCATCAAACCCCTGTCCTGTCAACTCGGGTAGAGCGTCCAACATTGGTTTATTAATCAGATCGTCAGGTTTGCGGCCAACTAACGTAGCGTATGATGAATTAACATTCCTGAATGTCAGGTTATCCTCACTGATGATGGCAATTGAGACCGGAGATTCTTCAAACGAAGAAAGCAGTTCTTTTTGCGTTTCAGCAATGCGTTCCTGCGCCAATACCTGCTCGGTTACATCAACAGCCATGTCCATAATACCATATACTTCTCCGTTGGTGTTAAAAAGCGGTTGATAGGTAAAGTCGAAATAATAAGTTCTCATTTGGCCGTCAACTTCTAGATCACCCTTCATGCTTTTGGCTTCGTAGGGTTTTCCGGTGCTGAATATATTATCCAGAATATCCAGAAAGGGCTGCCCTATCAACTCAGGTACAGCTACTTTAAGAGGCTTTCCTAATACTGAGCGGCCTTTTCCCCACATGCCCAGCATTTTTTCGTTGGCTACTTCTATAATTAATTCCCGGCCTAAAAACAGGCAGGTAGCCACAGGTGCCTCTTCAACCAGTGTGCGGAAACGTGCTTCACTTTCCTGAAGGTTACGGGTAGCATTTTTCTGTTCGGTAATATCTAATACCGAACCGACAAAACGCACAGGTTTTTCGTTGGCATCAAAAAATACTCTGCCTTTGGCTTTAACCCATCTTATTATCCCATCTTCAAATCCTATAGTCCGGTACTCAACATCATAAACCCCATTACTGACTGACTTCATAAAGGCATTGTCAATTACATGAAGTATCCGTTCACGGTCTTCCGGGTGCAGCCCGGATACAAAGTCTTTTTCATAGCTTACTGCTTCATTATGACTGATGCCGAAAAGAGTGCGGCAGCGCTCGTCCCACTCCATCGTTCCGGCTTCAAGGTCCAGGTCAAAAGTTCCTAACTGTGCGGCTTCTTTCGACAAGCGAAGTTGTTCAAATGCTCTTTCCAGTTCCCGTTGCTGAGCGGCTTTTTCGGTTATTTCAGTACTTATACCAACATAGCCCAAAAATTCTCCTTCACTGTTGTATCGCACATTGTTCTGATTCATCAATAAGCGGTAGTTACCATCACTACCTAAAATCCTGAACTCACTTTTAAAGACTGCTTTCTTTTTAAATGCATCTGCTGATGTTTGAAAGAGCCGGTCTTTATCTTCAGGATGAATCGAATCTACCCAGCCGGATTCAATTAATTCTTCCATAGACTTTCCGGTCAGGGTAGTCCAGGCTTTGTTAAAATAGGTAATATTGCCTGTGGCATCACCAATAGTAATCAGGATATCACTTCCTTCTGACATTGCGCGGAAGCGTTCTTCACTTTCTGAAAGGCTTTTTATGGAGATTACCCTCTCTGTGGTCTCGTTACATATTACCAGAATGCCTTTAATAGCCCCGTTTTCATCTTTAATCGGGCTATATGAAAAATCAAAGTAAGTATCTTCGGGATAATCGTTACGATCTAATTCTAATCTGAAATCTTTAAAACTAACGGGCTCATCCTGCATTACTTTCATAAAAAGCGGTGAGATTGTATCCCAGATTTCAGCATAAGTTAACTCAGCGCCAATACCCAATGCGAGTGGGTGCTTTGATTTACCCAGAATTGGCCTGAAGGCATCGTTATATAGTTGCGTGAAGTAGGCCCCCCAGCAGATAAGCATTGGAGATGGCGTGCTGAGCATGGTAGCTGTCAATTGTTTCAGCTGCACAGGCCAGTTATGGGGCTCACCCAGCCTCGTAAGACTCCAGTCTTTATCTCTCATCAAAGCCCCCATCTCACCACCACCATTCAGAAAAGGAAGTTTATTAAGGGCTTTGTCTGATGTATTCATGGAGAGATTAACGGATTAAAGGCTTCAACAAATTTACTAACTGATCGAAATCACCGGGTTTGGTAATGAAATCGTAGGCACCGAGGTCTTTGGTTTGCTCTACAGTTGTGGGGTCGGAGGAAGTGGAAAAAATAATGACCGGAATTTTTGAAAGTGTTTCTTTTTGTTTAATCTGAAATAAAAACTCCTGCCCACTCATTAAGGGCATATTCAAATCAAGAAAAATTACTTCAGGAGCCAGTTTCCCGGACGATAGCATCTGTAAGGCTTCCCTGGCACTATTAATATAATTGTATTGAACTGTATTGGATATTTCTTGCACAGCAGTCAGGAAAATCTCCTGATCGTCGTCATCGTCATCAATCAATAAAATATTGCTAAAAATCATATACAGATATTTATATAACCCGGATTACCGGAATTTGTTACAGTTGATTTTTAGTAATAGGTCTGGTTAATCTGCCTGATTATTGCTTAAAATTAAAAATAAAAAGAATAATTTCAAAAATTATTGGGTTTTAGGCTTGCTTAAATAAGGTGATATTTAAAGCAATTAGGGGTGAGTTTATTAACAAAACAGACAAGGTTTTTGGCCTTTGTCTCCTGCTGTGCTGTATAATAGCATAAACCATTTCTGTATACCGATGGTTTGGTAATTTTTTATTTTTTTGGTGATTTGGCAGGATGCAATAAGGCTGCTTTTATGCTGTGATAGCTAAGGGCTAATAAGTCTATTAAAATCTCAGTTAATCTGCCTGATAAGGGCTTCCACCAGTTGAATTACGAATTATAATGGAGTGATTACAAAAGGGTGGGTTTACCATAATAGCTAAGTAGATTTATTAAGGTTAAAGTGTTGGTAATGAATAGATTATAAGTTGAAGGGTACTTGAAATTTCCTGAAGATAGTCATTAAATAGTCGCTTTAAATATTTTCTTTTCAATATGCTTTATAGTATAAAATAAGGCTTTTAAATCCACCCAAATTGGGTGAGATTCAGATATTCATTAAATTCGTACATTAGCGTTTCAATTCGGGTGTATGCCAGCAAGACTATTTATTATTTTACTTTTCTTTAGTTTCAGATTGATGGCGGTGCCGTCGCTGGACCAGATTGGTCTGAAAGAAGGATTGAGCCAGAGTGAAGTTCGTACGATTCTGCAAGATAAACAGGGCTATATGTGGTTTGGAACCCAAAACGGGCTCAACCGCTACGATGGCGCTCAGATGAAGCATTTCTATAACAATCCCTTTGAGAAAAACAGCCTCTCGAACGATGATGTAACTTTTTTATATGAAGATTCTGGTCAGAAACTCTGGATAGGAACTAAGCACGGGCTGAATAGTTTTAATAAAATCTCGAAGGATTTTGAGCGACACACCGATTTATTTGGCAAGCATAAGCCTGATTATAGCTATATCATAACAGGAATAGTGGAAGACCAGCAGAAAACCCTATGGGTGAGTACTTATGATGGTGTATGGCGTTTGATACCCAAAGGGAAGAGCTACAAAGCGATTCAATATGTACATGATTCAACCAACAATAAAAGCCTGGGTAGCTTTAGTGTCGGGTACATGATAAAAGATAAAAAGGGGGGGATATGGCTCACAACCCGCAAAGGGCTGAATAAGATTCAGATAAAAAATCCGGAAGTACACCCCGAAAAACAGAGGGTAGAGTTTTTGCATAGCAATAACGCACCACAGGATTTTTACAAAAAACTGAATTTTCCGATACAACGTATCTTTTGCGACGAGCAGAATAATCTCTGGGTGGCAGCACAGGAAAAACTCTTCATGCTCAATCTTAATTCGGCCGAATTACAGGATTTTTCGGAGAAACTGGTTCAGCCTGATATTTTTATATCAGCTATTATGCTCGATAGATTTGGCACGGTGTGGTTAGGAACTATTGCCAGAGGTATATTCCGGTATCAGGTAAAAGGGAACGATATCGAACTTATTGAACATATTGAAGAGGATGTATTGAGTAAGAAAGGTTTGAAAAGTAGTGCTATTTTTTCTATTTATGAAGGCAGAGAGGCCAACGAAGACTTAGTATGGATTGGTACAAGAGAAGCAGGCGTACATTTGTTCAGTCATTCTAAAAACAGCTTCAAGCAATGGGATAGGATTCTGGCCAAAGAAAACTCGATTGCAGCTAATTCTGTATTCGGTATATGCAAAGACAGCTATGGCGATATATGGGTTGGCACCTATGAGGGTCTTTTCAGGATTAATTCGCATACAAGTAAGTATAAAAAGTATGTTTTCAATGCGCTTAATAGCCGACAGAATACCCATCAGGTAGTTTTTGAGGATTCCGGTAAAAATCTCTGGGTTGGTAGCAACGAGGGGATATTCAGGTATAACCGTGCTGCTGATAAGTTTTATCATTTTCCGATTCCGAAAGTAAAAGGCCGTGAACCGGCCGTTATGAATTTTCTTGAAGATAAAAACCATACGCTCTGGATAGGCACAAATGCGTATCTGCTGCATATACAGGGCAATACAGTAAAGCAATATAACAAAACGCCTGATGGCAAGATGCTATATGTGGCAGAAATAGAGGAGGACAATAAGGGGAATTTATGGCTGGGGACCTACAACGGTCTTGTGAAATTTAATCCGGTAAAAGAAACTTTTAAGACCTATGTCAATGACCCGAATCAGCCAAAGAGCCTTATTAACGATATGATTTTATCGGTTTTATACGATAAAAACAATCAGATATGGGTGGGTAGCCCGAAAGGGCTGAGCAAGCTTGTGATAGAGAATGGCAAGGAGAGTTTTATACACTATACCGAAAAAAACGGCCTGCCTAATAGTTTTGTTTACTCAACCCTGGCTGATGCCAAGGGCAGAATATGGATGAGTACCAATAATGGAATTTCCTGTTTTGATCCGGTAAAAAAGACTTTTCAGAATTACTCGTCTGATGATGGTTTGTCGAACAGGGAGTTTAATTCCGGTGCTTATTTTCAGACTAAATCAGGGGAGATTTTCTTTGGTGGCTTAGGGGTTTTTGTGAGTTTTAATCCTTTACAAATGACCAGCAACCGGCATTTGCCGAAAACGGTGATTACGTCTTTCATGAAGTTTGAAAAAGAGCAGAACCTCGATAGCCTGTTAATGAAAGACGGAAAAATAAAGCTGAATTACGACGAAAACTTCTTTGCTTTCCGCTTTGCTTCACTCGATTTTACGAATCCTGAGAAGAATCAGGTAGCATATAAACTGGAGAATTTTGATAAAGACTGGATTTATTATGGTACACGCCGCTATATTAATTTTACGAATCTCAAGGCAGGGGAGTATCAATTGAAAATAAAAAGCGCTAATAATCAGGGTTTCTGGAACGAAAAAGATATACTGACCATACCCATTTCGATTGCCCCGCCTTTCTGGCAGAAATGGTGGTTCTATCTGCTCTCTTTTGTAGTGCTGGGGTCTGTTGTGATGACTTTCTACCGTGTCAGAGTAAACCGTATTCTGGAGATAGAGCGGGTAAAACTGGAAGAAAACGAAAGAGTAAGAAAAATAGCAGCACAGGATATGCACGATGAGTTTGGCAACTCGCTGACCCGGATTTCTTTATTAACCGAGCTGATAAAAAATAAACTGAAAAAATCTGAAAGTGAGGAAGCGCTGGTGCTGCTATCTAAAATAGGAGATAATGCCAACAGATTGTATCAGGGAACGAAGGATTTTATCTGGGCCATCAATCCCGAGCATGATAATATGTTTGAAATTGCCATCAGAATAAAGGATTTTTGTGATGAGATTTTAGATAAAAGAGACATAAGGTTTGTGTGCGAGGGGATTTCAGAAGATCTGGAAGCTATTAAACTGCCTATGGGCGCCAGCAGGCATCTGGTTATGTTGTTTAAGGAGGCCATTATGAATACCCTGAAACACGCCAATGCAACAGAGGTAAAACTGAATTTTAAATCAGAAAGCAAGAAACTGATGATATGCTGGCAGGATAACGGTGTTGGTATTCAGGCAAATAAACCCAACAATGGTAATGGCTTAGGGAATATCCGCAGTCGTGCCGAGAAAATAGGGGCAGAGGTAGACATAATCTCAAAAAGTAATGGAGGAACGACAGTACATTTGGTCATCAACAAAATAAGAAAATGAGTTACCAGAACACAAACCTTATCAAAATCTGCCTGGTAGAAGATGATAATATTATCCGGGAAGGATTTGTAATGCTTTTGAATGAAAACCAGGGATTTAAGGTAGTGAGTGCCTATAATAATTGTGAGGATTTTCTGAAGAATGTGCAGACTGACAAGCCCAATGTGGTATTGATGGATATTGAACTGCCGGGCATGAATGGCATTGAGGGTATAGAACGTACCAAGAAGATTTTTCCACATGCGCAAATCATCGTAGTAACAGTATATGAAAATGATGACCTGGTTTTTAAGGCATTATGTGCCGGAGCAGGGGGGTATCTGACAAAAAATATGCCTTCACAAAGGCTGGTTGAGGCTATCAGAGAGATTATGGGTGGCGGAGCGCCTATGAGTACAAATATTGCCCGGCTGGTGGTAGCCTCGTTTCAGAAAAACCATAATTCGCCTTTGTCTTCAAGAGAAACAGAAGTGCTGGAATTGCTTTCGAGAGGCAAGAGTTATAGTAATATAGCCGAAGGGTTATTTATTGATAAAGAGACGGTCAGAACGCATATCAAGAATATCTACTGGAAACTGGAAGTACATTCAAAAGCAGAGGCTATCGAGAAAGCCATGAAAGAGCGCCTGATATAAGCGTGATTCATGGAGAGTTTTACAGAATCATAAGCAGTTTATAATAAAATTGAATTACTGAGACAGATTTAAACTTCTCACATATCAGGGTTGAGGCATCATTAGTCGTAAGTGCTGGTATTTCATTCTGCTTTATCTGAGTTTTTAGTCTGTTCAATTTTTTATTATAGGTTAAAAATCCGTAATTTGCGCAAAAAAGTATTGAATGACTTATCAATATCTTACTTACGGAATTCCATTGGTTTCTACGATTGAATTACCGGCTTTTGTTCCTGTGACCGAAACGAGTAAAATTAAGCCTATCAGTGTTTCGCAGGGACTGGTGCCGGATAAATTACAGCATGCACCCCTTGAAACAAAGCCGTTTTCAATATTTAATGAGCATGAGTTTCTGTACACAATGCCGGATATTGCCAGGTATTATGTAAGAAACGGAGAAGAAATAATTATTGAAGCCTACTGTGACAATTGGCAGGATATTTTGCTTTATTTCTACTCCAATTGCATGGCTGCGGTGCTGTTTCAACGAAATATGCTTCCGTTTCATGTATCGGGTATATTTGTAGAAGAAAACAAAGTTTTGCTGTTTGCTGCACCTTCCCGAACCGGAAAATCTACTACATCGGTTATTCTTCAGCAAAAGGGCTATAAACCTTTTACCGATGATACCGCAGTGATGTTAGTAGAAAATGGGCTGTGCTATGCCTATGCTTCATATCCCATGATCCGGCTATGGCAAAATACAATCAAGGAACAGAATCTGCTTGATGAATCTTCAAAAAGAGTACTTCGCTCAAATATTGAACTGAAAAAATATGGATTCCTGTTTCATGAGCAATTTGTGACTGAGAAGGTACAGGTGGCAGGAATTGTTTTTCTGGAAGAGCAAGGCGCTGAAATAAAGATTGAAAAGCTGAATCATCAGTCTGCAATTGAAGTTTTAAGCAATAATGTGTACAGAAAACAGTGGGTAAACGGTATGAAAAAACAATTGCTTCAATTTAAGTCTCTGTCAGGTATAGCACATGTGGTTCCGGCATGGAAGGCCACCCGACCTAAATTAATACCTACTTTTCAGAGCTTTGCCGACACCATAGAAGAGCAGATTATCACAACTGTTTCAACAAACCAGTCGGTTGGGAAATGATACATTCAGCTCAGGGAAATATAGCAGAATCATTATCCGCTATCAATGAGAACCAGCGGATAGTATGGCTGGCTTCTTATCCCAAATCAGGCAATACGTGGTTCAGGGCCTTCTTGTCGGTACTTCTCAAAAACGAGAACCTGAATCTCAATAAAATTGAAACTGACGGGATTTTCTCGGGGAAGCACATGATGGAAGATATACTCGACCTCGATGCAGACTTTCTGAGCGTGAATCAGATAGAAAATTTTCAGAGGATTGCATTCAGGCATTTATCTGAAAAAAGTAAAGATTTACTTTATATCAAAATCCACGACGCATATACATTTTCTCAAACTGACAAGTTACCCTTAATACCGGAAGAACCAACTAAATTAGCTGTTTATATTGTCCGCAACCCGCTGGATGTAGCTTTGTCATTAGTCAATCATATCGCCAGGCCGATAGATGAGGTCATTAATTCATACATTATTAATCCATCCGGCTCTTTTGAGAAGCAGGGTAGTTCTTCGGGTAGTCAATTTTATCAGCCTTTGGGTACGTGGTCAATGCATGTAGAAAGTTGGTTGCGCAAGCCTTGTTTTCCGGTTCATTTTATGCGTTATGAAGACATGAAGGAGCAACCGTTCGAGACATTTAAAGGCGCTGTAGAAGAAATAGGGTGCCGGGTAAGCGATGAGCAAATCAGACTTGCTATTGAGGAAACCCGGTTTGAGAAATTGCAGAAAAAAGAACAGGAGAGTGGATTCAGAGAAAAACAGGTTCAGTCCTCAAGTTTCTTTTTCAAAGGACAGGTAGGAAGATGGAAGGAAGAATTAACTGAAGAACAA
>CALRLN020000075.1:0-14576 GCA_943368675.1 Chitinophaga pinensis
AGTAATCACAACCAGAATGGTAATAGCCGCCAGAATATTCTCGCCAAATGCTCCGGGGCCAATACCATAAAAATGCAGAACCGAAATAATGGTTCCACAGAATAACCCTATGATAACCGAAAGAAAAATGCCCGAAACAAACAAAAGAAAGATGTTGCGGCGAAGTAGAAATTTATCAAAAAGCAGGCTATAAAAGGTATAAAAACCCAGTATAGCCGGTAAAATAGCAAAACTCCCAAAAAAGATTTCAAAGCGATAATCAAAAAACAATTGGTTTGCTTTAAGCTTTGTACCTATCTGCAAAAGCAGCAGAATAATAAACAAAAGAAACAGATACAGCAGCCAATATCCGGCATGAAGTGCAACCACAACTGTTTTTTTCATCTTAGCCCTTTTCTTTCTTATTAATATACAGAAAATATCCTGCTAAAGTAAATACAACAAAGTATCCTGCTGCCCAGAAGTGAAAGTTAATCCCTTCAGGAACCATTTTTGGTTGTTTCAAAGAAAAGAACTGATAAATACAATACGTATAAGGTAAGGTATATCCGTACCGCCACTGAATGGCAATCAGCGATGCCAGTAGCAAGCCTATACTCAGACTCAAAGGCACAAGAAAGTTTTTAAAGTGCAAACTCACTAAATACTGAATAGCTACAATAGGAAGGCAGTCAAGAAAAAACAGCCCGGTAATTTTTAACATAAACAAAACCGGAATTGTATGTTTAAATAAATCGGTGGTGCCGTGAAGCAAGGCCGGTATAAGTGCTGAAAGAAAGATGCCTAGATTAAAAAGAACAAAAAACTGTAAAAGCATCACGATGATAACAGAAAATTTGCTCCAGAATATTACAGACAAGCTCTGAGGTGTAGCATTGAGTTGTTTCCAGGTATTGTTTCTGAACTCAATCTGCGTAATAAGGCTTGTGGCCATTGCTACCCCTAAAGGCAATAAAAGCATCGCCATTAGCTGCCAGCTACGATTAATCAATACCTCCCAGAACACAGGGGATTTGGCTTCGGCCAGAAAATCCTCCGGATAAAAAACACCTCTCATTGTATATATAAGCGGAATAAAAAAACCACCCACTATTACCAGCCAAAAGGCCAGTGTACCTTTCTTTTTAAGCCACTCACTCTGAAAACTATGTATAAAACTAAGCATAATCAATTGTTGGTTAAATTCATAAAAATACTTTCAAGGTCATTCTCTACAGCCCTGATGCCATAAACCTCAATGCTATTGGCAACTAAGGTCTGATTGACCTGTGCAATTGCCTGTTTCGATAGTTGAGTAGCCACTATGCGTTCTTTCTCAATCAGAGCCTCAATTTTCTGTTGGCGCATCAGTTGCAGCGCTGCTGCATTATTGTTGGTATCAAAATAAATGGTTGAGGCTGCATGTTGGCGTTTCATTAAATCGGCTAGTGAACTTTCAAAAAGCATTTTGCCTTTATTAATAATTCCTACATCAGTTACCAGTTTTTCAATTTCACCCAGCAAATGGCTCGAAATAATGATGGTAATGCCATGATTCTGATTCAGGTGCTTTAATAACTCCCTGATCTCCACAATGCCTCCGGGGTCTAGTCCATTGGTGGGTTCATCCAGAATCAATAAAGATGGGCTATGCAATAAAGCCACAGCAATACCCAGGCGTTGTTTCATTCCCAACGAAAACTGGCTGGCTTTTTTATGGCCTGTATGGGCTAAGCCTACCAGTTCCAGCACTTCGCCGATGCGATTGTCAGGAGATTGATAAATTTTCTGCCATACTTTCAGGTTCTGAATGGCGGTCAGGTGCCCATAGAGTGAGGGACTCTCAATAAGAGAACCTATTTTACTTAGAATCTCAATGCGGTGGCTGTCGAAAGGGTTACCGAAAATTTCAATTTCTCCTTTCTGTTTTTTCAGTAGCCCTAAGATAAGGCGCAAGGTAGTGGTTTTCCCGGCACCGTTTGGGCCAAGAAAACCATAGATGCTCCCCTCCCGCACATTTAGATTAATATCTTCTAATACATACTCGCGATTAGAAAACTGATGAGAGACATTACGTACTTGAATAGTGGTCATTATAGCTTTTTTATTTATTTCAAAATTAGTCACAAGATACAGGCTAAGAAATTACATTATGTCAATAGGCAGGATTTATCTGTTAAATGGATGATTTATCGGGTAAAATCTTTCGTAAGCATTGTTGCTTTCATTGTTTGTGCCAATTATGTTTGTCTTTCAACCATTTGAATACAGGAGCTAACATTTCATTTATCTTAGGTTATAAACTCCAGGTGTGTTAATATTTCTTAAAAATTATCCATACGTTCCAACCATTTATATATTTAATGCATCAATAAGAAAAAAACATTATTCATGAAACACCTGCTTATTGGCTATAGCCTTTTCTGCCTGCTATTTTTAAGTTCTTGTAAAACTTCTGATGAAGAAGTCCCTGCTCTTAATTCGATAAAAGCAGAATCCATTCTGGATTTTGATTGTCTGCGTAATTCGGCAGATGTACCTTTAAAAATAGCCGATGTAAAGAAAGAAATCTATGGTGAGTGGCAATTAAAAGGTATGATTACTATGTCTCCACCTGCAACAGGAGATATGCCAGATGTAAGATTGGTTATTTCGCAGAAAAGCAATGGCAAACAATTAGCCGAAATCTACAGAGATGGAAAAATTGTGAATGCAATGACCTATGATTTACAACAAAATGAATATGAGAAATTATCATGGGTTACAATAAAACCGGATAAAGAAACTTTTGACGATGGTACCTATAACTACATCAAAGGTACAATACGAATTTGTCCCGGTGAATTGATGATTGATAACGGCATGGCATTCGATGCCCCTGCTTATCTTTACAGAAAGAACAAATAAGCAGGAGTTAGCTGAGTAAATCTTTATTATATATGTACTGGTCTATTATGAATGGGGAGAGATTCTGAAAAGAACTCTCTTTTTTATTCATATCCATTTCTCACAATCAGTTCTCCACCTTTTGTTGACGGAATGTACCATCTCCTGTTCAGAATTTAACCAGCCTGAAGCGTAAAAGGAATACCTTAGTAAGCCCTTTCGTATGGATGATTAATTTCCGTTTTCCTTCACCTTCCCCATTCCAAACTGGTCGCCTGCTTTTACTGGTTTTTTGCCATTAAAATGAATCTCTACCATTTTTTCGCTTTGTACACTATTATAGTTCTGGTCTTCAAGACTGGCGATAATTTTCCGGGTTTTTACATCAATAATATCTCCGGTAGCCGAAAAAGCATGCTTGCCATCCAGACTAAAGCTAATCCAGCCGGGCATATCTTTTACGGTAATGGTTGTTACCTGCTTTGGTGGCATTACCGTATTATCAAATACATGCATACGGTTATTGGCTCCATCACATATCCAGACTTCTTTTTCATCAGGGGTTAAGGCAATGCCGTGTGTCGGACAACCGTGGCGTTTCACTTCTCCTTTGTTAAAACCCTGTACCTCTACCCGATGCAGTTTTTTACCCGTACGCATATCACCTATTTCAAAACCCAATAAGCCATTGATATTAACATAAGCGAGCGTTTCGGCACCATTAACAGTAAAGGGGCGAACCTCTGCATTAAATGGGCCGATCTGTTTAGCTATAGTATGCGTTCTGGCATCTGCCACTGCCAGATACGGTGATTTTAATCCGGCCAGATATACATAATTGCCTGATAGCCCATAAAGCGTATTATGCGAACCGGAATTAGTCACAATTTTGGTGATAATATCCCCGGTTTTAGCATCAACCACATTCCAGAACTCTTTCTCTAACGACGGCAGATAGATGGTTTTACCATCTGGAGAAACCGCCATTCTATCTGCTCCACCCTCAAACGCCTTTTCCCAAACCAGTTTTTCGGTGGTCAGGTCGATGCACTGCAAACCCTCTAAAGTGCTGATATAAATACAATTGGTAGTCAGACTCACACAAACACCTTTTACATTAGAGGGCGTACCATTCGGGTGAAAACCTGATGTAGGAATAAATTTCACAAACTTGTATTTATTATCCATATCAAATACCTGAATACCATGCCCGCCATAGCCCAGATAATCTCTTACACCCGGTGTAGCCACATAGAGATAACGCTTGATGGTTTGAGCGCCCGCAGGTTTCAAGGCAGTCAGCAATGCCGCCAGAATCAATAAGGGCAAGAATCTTTTCATGATAGGTCTCATCTGTCTATAATTAAAAGGTTGAATTTCTACGGCAAAGCAAAGGCTATATACCTGTCGCCTGATTTGCTTTTTAGTTTTCCTCCGCCACAAGCAATCACCACATATTGTTTACCGTTTATTGCATACACACTTGGCGAGGCATATCCTGCCGCAGGCAATTTAAATTGCCACAGTATTTTACCAGTTTTGCGGTCAAAAGCCCTGAACTGCTCATCTTTTGAGGCAGCTATAAATAGTAAACCTCCTGCCGTAACAGCCGCACTGCCATAATTATCTGTTCCGGTCGGAGCAATACCCCTAGCCGTTAGTTCCGGATATTCGCCCAATGGTACCTGCCATTGGCGTTTGCCTGTATTCATATCAATGGCTGTAAGGGTTCCCCAGGGAGGGGTACTAACCGGATAGCCACTGGTATCATACCATCGATTATAGCCTGTGTGGGTATAAGGCACAGTTGATAGTTTTGATGGCGTTTTACCAGCCTGCGCTGATGAATTTTTACCTCCCAGAAAATCAATTATCGCCTGTCTGTCCTGTACTTTTATCTGTGTAAAGGCGGGCATCATACCTCTGCCCTTTGCCATAATCTGCAATATGGCTTCCTTGTTATATTTGGTCGTTATATTTAACAAGCCCGGTATTGTACCATCATGGTTCCCCTCACGGTCGGCACCGTGGCAGGATGCGCACCAGGTTTGGTACAGTTGCTTACCCGTAACAGAAGTTTTGTTGGCTGAGTAATTCGGTGCATCTACGATTGAACTAAACACAGGGTTCTCTTTAGCAGGTACGTACATAATACTGTTTTCGTCAACGGCTGCGCCGCCCCATTGCGCACCACCATCGCTCCCCGGGAAAAAGAGCGTTCGCTCCCTGCCAAGAGGGATAAACGGGCTGCCTGTCTTTGATTTTTTCAGCGCTTCAATGATTTCTTCCTTGTTAGAAGCAAAAGGATCCACATCATTTACAGTAAAGCTTTGTCGGGTAAAAGGTTCAGGCAATAGTGGAATAGGTTGTGTCATTGCCGCCTTTTCTCCCGGAATATCCGAAGCAGGAAACGAGCGTTCTTCAATCGGGAAAATCGGCTTCCCGGTAAGTCTGTTAAAAACAAAAGTAAAACCCTGCTTACTAACCACCGAGACCACATCAATTTTCTTCCCGTTCTGTGTGATAGTATACAAATTCGGTGGTGCCGGAATATCTCTGTCCCATATATCATGATGCACTGTCTGAAAATGCCAGAGGCGTTTACCGGTAGTAGCATCAAGTGCAATAAGGCAATTGGCAAAGAGATTATCACCTTTACGGTTTCCGCCATAAAAATCAAAAGCTGCCGAACCCGTGGGTACATAAACTATGCCTCTTTGCAGGTCAATAGCCATGCCCATCCAGCTATTGGCTCCACCCACATTCTGGTAATTCTGTTTTTCCCATGTGTTATAACCATATTCGCCAGGATGAGGAATCGTATGAAAAGTCCATATTTTTTTTCCGGTTCGCACATCATAAGCCCGAATATCTCCCAGCAAGGCCGAAGCACTCTCTGACACCCTTGTGCCAACTATCACCACATTTTTAAAAATAGAAGGTGGGGTATTTCCTACCACATATTCATCTGCCCCGGGGCGTGTAATACCATCCTTAAGGTTTATTTTGCCATTTTTACCAAAAGTGGATATTGGTTGCCCGTTCTTGGCATTCAGCGCATACATAAAAGCCCCATAGGCAAAGAAAATCCGTGCCTCTTTTCCGTCTGTCCAGTAAGTTACCCCCCTGCTGGTCATGTTAAAAGTATCATCATTCAGTCGGGTTTTCCAGATTTCCTTGCCTGTCGCTGCATTCAGGGCAAAGGCCTGTGAACCTGCCGAAACGCCATAAAGTATTCCTTTGATAATAACAGGATTACACTGTATCTGTGTGGTATTCTTTATGGTATCAGCACCGCCGGAGGCATATTCCCACACTGGTTTCAGTTGAGCTACGTTTTCCGTATTGATTTGCGCAAGTGGCGAAAAATGATTTTTGTCTGCTCCTCCATTGTATTCTGCCCAGTCTGTATCAGGTATATGATTGTTAGTAGTGCTTAACGCAATAAAGGCAATAAATGATATAACTGTGAGGAGTTTAAGCGAAAAGGAAAATTGAAGTTGTGGTGCCAATTTCATAGTTCAGTCAGGGTAATGATAATGCCATGCACATAGTTCTGAAACCTATTAAGGCTCAATACATCGTGCAGCAAGGAGTTTTTCAGTTGAATAGCGTTCTCAAAATTAGCAAAAAATGCTTCAGATTCTATCAAAATATACAGTAGTTTTCGCAGATTAAATCCTTTGGTTGAATTATCCCTTATCTAAGGCAGACCCGTTGGCGGATACTCACGGCTGATGCTCAAATAATCTGAGCCATTCTTATAATTCAGCCGGAATGTCAGCCCGTAATTTAACAGGAAGCTTTAATGATATTTATATATCTTTGAGTCCTTAAACCTTGCAGCAGCCCGTAAGCGGGCATATTTATCTCCGCAACAAATCTTTAAAATCAACCAACAAAAATTTAAAATTCCCTAAGTACGCAGTGGTATCTTTTCGGAGATAGGCAGTATTGTACATGTGAGTAGAAAAAAGCAATTCAATGAAAGTAGTATGGGTTCTATACCCGTCCGGAATACACTGATATTTGAATTGAAAATTATCAATTACGCCATACAAAAACTATAAACTGTTGGATGACTTTATATAATTATAAAGCCTATTGACTAACGGGCAAAAAATCTAAATACTATGAATATAGGGGTTGACTTGGGAGGAACTAAAATTAAAGCCGGGGTCGAATTAAACGGCACCGTTATTAAGCAGGAAACTATTTTGCTGAAACACAAAGATTCTCTTTCATCTACACTACAACAATTAATCGATTTAATCAAGCCTTTAATGGCTTATTCAGCAAGTAGTATCGGCATTGGAGTGCCCTCAGTAGTAGATACTGAAAATGGTATCGTCTATGATGTGGCCAATATTCCGTCATGGCAGAAAGTGGAATTGAAAAATATCCTGCAGGAAGAATTCAACGTTCCGGTTTTTGTTAATAATGACGTGAATTGCTTTGCTCTGGGTGAAGCACGCTTTGGGGTAGCCAAGGGCTTTCATTCGGTTGTAGGAGTAACAACAGGCACGGGGTTGGGATCTGGTATTATCATCAACGACGAACTCTACACCGGCAATAATTGCGGTGCCGGGGAAATAGGCTTATTGCCCTATCTCGACAAGAATTTTGAATATTACGCCAGTAATAATTTCTTTGAAGCCATACATGGTATCACTGCGCTGGAGGCCAATCATGCAGCCATTGCCGGAGATAAACATGCGATTGCCCTTTGGGAAAAATTCGGAATCCATCTGGGTGCTGCCATGAAAGCCATCATGTATGTGTATGACCCACAGGCTATTGTGCTGGGTGGCTCTCTGTCTAAAGCTTATACCTTTTTTGAGGCAGGTATGTATCAGGAGCTAAACAATTTCTCATTCCCTCAATCATTAAAAAGGCTTAAGATTTTACAATCGACCGATGAAAACATTGCCCTTTTAGGCGCAGCGGCATTGATTCCCCAGGAATTGAAAAAGTATGCCTTAAAAGACTAAAAGACTTTATCTCCCAGGAAACAAAAAAGGTAAGGCATTTCTCGATTTTTGATTTTACCGACAAATGCCTTACCTTTAAAAACCTCAACCGAACAAACCCCGGCTCTCTATGAAAAGTAATACATTTATTGTTATTCTTATTCTGTTTATATTCTTTGTTATTTCTTTTCTGAGTAATATTCTTGGGCCAATTATTCCGGATATATCTACCAGTTTTAATTTGAGCCTGGGTTGGGCTGGCTTTCTGCCTTTTGCTTTTTTTGTCTCTTATGCAGTTGCTTCCATTCCTTCGGGTATTCTGGTAGAAAAATACCGTGAGAAACGGGTTTTACTTCTGGCTTTTACTCTGGCTTTTATCGGAGCTTTATTATTTGCCATTAAGCCTACTTTTCCGGTTGCGCTGGTTTCCTTGTTTATTATCGGTCTGGGCATGGCCATGTTGCAGGTAGTGATTAATCCACTGCTGAGAGTAGCTGGCAAAGAAGAAAACTTTGCCTTTAACTCAGTAATGGGACAGTTATTTTTTGGTGGTGCTTCTTTTCTCAGCCCTATGCTATACAGCTATTTTGTATTGAATGTGCACACCAACCCCAATCCTAATATTATCATTTCAACACTCAATGGTTTGGTTCCTGCCGATTTAAAATGGGTTTCTGTATATTGGACATTTGCCATCATTGCACTTCTGATGGTAATCATCATCTGGTTTGTTCGTTTTCCGGAAGTAGTACTGAAAGACGACGAAAGAATTGATACTGGCAAGGCGTTTAAAGAGCTACTAGCCAATAAATATGTGTGGTTGTTTTTTCTGGGTATTTTCTGTTATGTGGGTACCGAGCAAGGCATCGCCAACTGGACATCTAAGTTTTTGCAAATCTATCATAATGTTGACCCCGCTACGCAGGGAGCAACAGTTATATCTTATTTCTGGGGCTTGCTCACAATCGGTTGTTTTCTGGGTCTGGTATTATTGAAATTTTTCGATAGCCGCAAGGTATTGATTATGTTTTCTCTGGGGGCTATTGTTTCTCTATTAGCAGGCTTATTCGGCTCTTTAGATATAGCGCTTTATGCATTCCCTGCCGCCGGATTCTTTGCTTCGGTTATGTGGTCGATAGTGGTTTCGCTAGCGCTTAATTCTGTACCATACCATCATGGCACGCTTTCGGGCATTTTATGTACAGGTATTGCAGGTGGTGCTGTCGTTCCTTTTATTATCGGCGGATTAGGTGAATTGTTCGAATTACGCTTTGCCATGCTGTTTTTATTGCTAACTTTAGGCTATATTCTGAGCATTGGAATCTGGGCAAAACCGCTGGTAAACAACGCCACAGTAAATAGCTGGAAGGACTTGCTGAAATAGAACTTGGCTGAAACAGAAAATGTGGCAAAATGATTTGATTGTATGTATAAAATTATTCTTTTGATCGACTTTGCTGAAGAGTATAGCAAGGCTCTATTAAAAGGCATTGCCAAATACTCGAAAGAACATGGCCCCTGGATTTTCTGCCGGATGCCCCTGTTTCAACGTGAAACAATCGGGATGGAGGGAATACTTGAATGGGCTCTGGAATGGGGAGCAGATGGCATTATAGGGCAGCTATACAACGACCCTGCCGTTGAGAAATTTGTTGAGGCAGGCATCCCTGTTATTGCTCAGGACTTTAAAGAAAGATTCCGGGATATTCCGAATATTACAGGCGCACACAAAGAAGCAGGTGAAATGGGCGCAGAGTATTTTCTAAGAAAAGGCTTCAAAAACTTTGCTTTTTATGGGTTCAAAGATATTGTATGGTCAAGAGAGCGTGCGGAAGGATTTGAAGAGCGCATCAGCAAGGCGGGTTATAAAGTAAACTATTTTGAACATGCCATGGCTCGTTCAACCGAGATATGGTATTATAAACCCAGTTCGCTCAGCCAATGGCTCAAATCCTTGCCAAAACCAATTGCCCTCATGGCCTGCGACGACAACCAGGGACAACACATAACAGAAGCCTGCCGACATTCTCAGATACGCATTCCTGAAGAAGTAGCAGTGCTGGGTGTAGATAATGATGAAATGATTTGCGAGTTCTCTGACCCTCCCCTATCAAGTATTGGGCAGGATGCCGAAAAAGGCGGCTACGATGCTGCTAAGTTGCTCGAACACATGATTAAACATGGCACATCAAACTACTATGATATTGTAGTGAGACCCACGCAGGTAGTTACCAGGCACTCTACAGATATTTATGCAACAAACGATGACTACATTGCAGCTTCACTGAAATATATCCATCAGAACATCGATAAAAACTTACAGGTAGATGATGTAGTAAAACAGGTGCCGCTCTCAAGACGTGCGCTGGAAAAACGTTTCCAATACATTACAGGACTGCCAATCTACAAATACATATTTAATCTTCGTATCGAAAAGCTGACCCAGAAGTTACGTGAAACGGATATGACTGTGTTTGAAATTGCCTTGGATATGGGGCTCACCGACAGCAAAAATATCGCCCGTCAGTTCAGACAGGTAAAGGGTTGTACGCCAATTGAGTACCGGAATAAATATCTGGCCGGAAAGTAGAGATGCTATCAACTAATTGCCCCTTCTAACTCAATCACACTCTCAATCAATTTATCAGCAATCTCTTCATGCACGGCATCAAATGGTAATAAAGAGGCCCTTACGTTGGGTGTGGCATAAATACCCTGGCGATGCAAAAGACGTTTAAAGAAGTGAATAGAAATATCTAAATGTTGATTTGAAAAGGCTAATACAGGCAAGATTTTCAGGAATAATTCCTCCGCCCTGTCTAATTCGCCTGCCTTGAAATACCCGTATATAGCGCAATAGGTTTTGTGCATACCCGTAGGCATAAAAGCATGTACACCTCTTTTTAATCCTTCTATCATTTGTGTAACAGCCCAGCCTCCGCTTAAATGTAATCGCCCGGCCGTTAAAGCCAGCAAGCGGCTGTACTTTACGCCTGCCGGAACCGTCTCTACTTTCAGGCATCTGAAAGCCTCTACTTTCTCAAATAGCTCCAGAATCAGATTATCAGGCAAGCCATATCCATTAGCGCTCCAGTCTTGTAGCATAATGGTTTCAACACCGAGGTTAGCCAGTTCATAGAACTGGCGCTTAAATCGTTCCTCCTTTTCAAAAGGTATCTGAAAGAGTACATTCCGGCAACCCATTGCCAGATACTCCTTTACGATAGTCTTGCGCTTCTCTATATCCGGCTCGCCCGCCCCGGCAAATACAGGCACTTTACCTGCTACTTCATCAATTACCGTATCTACCATTTGCAGGCGCTCGGCTACGTTGAGTGTTGCCACTTCTGAGGCAAGGGCAGGCACTAAAAAGCCTTCCACTCCTGCCTGTAAGGCATACTGAACATTTTTTTTGAGCGACGCCAAATCAATATTCCCCTGCGTATCAAATGGGGTGTTCAGTACAGTTACAATGCCCGATAGCGGAAACAGTTCTTTCATGGCTTTATTGTTTCAATAACCATACGTCTGAAACCTTTGAATGTTTACGCCAGTTAAGGTGTGATTCCTCCGGCTCATCAAAAGTAACTTTTATCTGCCCATCCTGACTCAGATTAAAAGGCACTATCCATTCCTTGAAAGTCTCATTCTCTCTGTTATACACAATAGGGCTTAATCGCTTTCCGTCCACCCTTAGTAGTGCTTCACCCATACCTGCCACTCTGATAATATACCGGGCATCTGCCTGTAGGTTTTCATAAATCAGTTCGGGATTATTCTGAAAGGTCTGTGTCGATAATCTGGCACGGCTGAAACCATTATCCCACCAGGCTATGTCTGTGGCATCATCAACCAGGGTTTTTACTCTGGGTCCTTTGCTGACACTTGATACATCGTCGTAAAAACTGCCCGCTCCGGGGTTTTCCCAGGTGCTGATAACTTTTAATCTCGCCAGTACTTTATCGTTACTGTCGGCAATCATTGGCTTTAGTTTCTTAAATTCATCTTCGAGCCACCAGCGGTTATTGAGCGGATAATCTACAAAATCGAGTAGACAACCTCTTTCATACCCTTTGGCTTTATGTTTAGGAACACTGGTTTGCAGACCAATAGACCCATATAATGTCTGGCACAATTGTTCAATTTTTTTCCGTAAATCATAGCCTATCGGCATTTTCTCAGCTTTTTCCAATACTGCCAATGCCGCTGTCATTGCTTTATCTGAACCTGTTTGGGGTGCTCCGGCTAAAATAGTATTAGCTTGCTTTTCAAGATCCTGCTCATAAATCAATCTCCGTCGGGTATAAGTGTCGTAGTAAGCTCTAAGCAATAAAATCTGCCAGCGCCAGTTGTCATTTAACTGTGTTGTGGCTTTGGCTTCCATACCTTTCCAGAAAGCAAAAGTAGCTTCTACCCCCCCGTTTTGTGCCAGCGGCCCTTTCCAGTTATTTTCAAGGGCGGCAATGCCGTCGGCTATATTATCGGCCAAATCTTTTCCAAAGAAAAAATTGCTGTAATCAACCAGTATCTCTCTTACCTCAGTTTGGGTGTCCCACGCCCTCATGCTCCAGACCATTTTATTTATATCATCATGGCAGCCATCTGAATAAGATACAAAACCATCAGTAAATGGTGCATAAGTCTGATGAATACCTGCAAACTCATAAGGTCTTGGATTACAGGCTTCTCTACCCAGCGTCAAGGCATAGGCCTGGTCCCACTGCCGTACCGGAAACTCACAGCGAACATTATGGGTAAGGTCAGGGTATTCTCTATGCTGATAATTTTTAGGTAATCTATAACGTGTTTCAGCCATCGGAGGGCTACCCGGGCCAGATACTACGCCCTGCAACCAGGTAGGTTTATTTTCTTTCAGGTATTGGTAAAAATAATCCACCTGCTCCACACTAAAACCCTGCAACGAAAGCCAGATTTTACCATTCGGATGATATTTTACTAATCGCTCATGCAATTCTTTCAGAAATGGCAATACTTCTCTCGGGTGATTATCTCCCGGGTCTCCGCCCGGCACAAAAATATGGTCAAGCCTGGGGCATTTTTTATAGAGATCTTCATGCAGGTTCAGTTCTTCAGTGCGTTTCTTCTTGTCTGTTAACTCAAATGTAACGGGTGTCCATACCCAGTAGTCCTGGTCATAAGCCTGGCAAATCTCGCTTATTTTTACCCTCATTTCGGCCGAGGATATTTTAAAATGCGGACTCGGATTTTCGTCTTCATGAAATGGAATACCTTCTACAGCATTTGAACCGAAAATAGCCAGTTCTCTTATGTACTGGTCGAATTGCGCCACCGTCCACGCATCATAAGAATTGGCCGTATGCCGATACCCCAACTGATGCCCCCTGATGGGGTATTCAGGCGATGAAGCCACATCGATTTTTGCATCCAGTTGTATGTTTTTTGGCGTTAAGGTTGCTTTTCGCAATACCCAGCCAGCCCCGAATAAAACCCCTCTGGCATCGGCTCCGATTACCCATAGTATGCCCCCCTTATCTGTCAGTTCTGATACTACTCTATAACCCTCTGCGTTAAACTCAGGGCTGTTTTTATCTGTACTTACCGGAATAGTTCTTCCTCCCAAATCTTTATCGCCTGATAAGGCCAGGGCAATAGTATATTCATTGCTTTTGATTTGCCCGGTCACAGATTTTAATGCAATAGTAGTTCGCTTCTGAATCTCCTCTGTAAGCATTTTTACCGTGGTTTCCTTCACGGGTGACCCTATCGTGTTTGATGCTATAATAGTAGCACTTTTGATAGTAATCGGTTGCGCTATTGCCACAACAGCGCATAGTAACAAGAGGCTTGTCAGTTGAATAGATTTTCTTAACATGGGTTTATAAACTCATAGGTTTGGTTAGATTATAGCCTTGTATCCTGACTACCGGAGTACGTCCTTTCAGGTCTTTTTTGAAATACTTCACTTTGATTACTTTACTTTCCTTCGGTGGAATTGACACATAATTATCCGACCAGAACACCGGAGTAATGGCATCTCCGTTTGCACCATCGGCCAGTTCGGCCTCTACAAAAAAGGCAAGTTTATCAGAGGTATTTGTTAGCTTCAGGCTAAGTTCAAATTCATCTTTGCCAATTTCTTTGATGCTCTTCTCTGCTTTTATATCAACTTTTGGTAAAGTATTCAGGCCAATGAAATCAGCATATTGTTTCTGAGGTGTATAAAACCAGAAATATTTCGACCAGTCCAACTGGTCTTTTTGAGTGGCAAGCCAGTAGAAATTATCTGCCAATACTTCTCCCTTGACATTTTTCAGTTTCAGGTCTAAAAAGTACACTTCGTTTTTACCCTGCAAGGCAGGCAAACTGAGCCATTTTTTTACCGTGTTCTCTCCTAAATCGGTAGTTTCAGTTTTTTCAAATACCAGTTTTGAGTTTTTATCGAAAAGCTTTATTTCTGCTTTTACCTGCGGTAGCGCCTGGCGCGTATCATTACTTACATGAATAGTATGTTCATGATAATTATAAATAATATTCACAGGTTGTGCTGCTTTTTTGGTTCCATAATAGGCTCCCGTCGGCATCAGATAGTAGTCATACAACTGCCAGTAAAACTCAGGCCAGGGCGAGTTGAGCATCCACTGCACTACACCGGTTGCCACTGGTCGGTTAATCACAAACGCCTCAAACATAGGCCTGATAGCCTCGTAGTTCATCAATTGCGACGTCAAAGCCAGTTCTTCCAGATTCTTCGATGTACCA
>CALRLN020000076.1:0-14427 GCA_943368675.1 Chitinophaga pinensis
CGGATTGGAAAGTTTTATCAAAACTGAAAAGCACCAAAATCAAAGCTCCTTTAAGAATTTTTACTCCTTCAAAGTTTGTTCCCAAGAAATTTGAAGAGGATAAAGAAAAACTGGTAGAGTATTATAATAAGAAAGGGTATCGCGATGCACAGGTTACTTCTGACTCGACGTTTTCACCTGATGGTAAAAACCTTGAAATAGTCTTGAATATCAACGAGGGTAACAGGTTCTATTACCGTAATATTACCTGGACAGGCAATTACCTGCGTAAAACAGAAGATTTGCAAAGAATATTAGCGATTGAGAAAGGAGATATATATAATCCTGAAGAGTTAAATAAAAGAATCAACGGTATTCCGCAAGGAGACGTGAGTTCGGCTTATATGGATGATGGCTATTTGTTCTTTAGCTGTACACCTATTGAGGTTTCGGTTGAGGGTGATTCAATTGATATTGAAATGCGTATTATTGAAGGTAAGCAGGCAACTATCAACCGTATTATATTAAACGGAAACACCAAAACCAGCGACCATGTGGTAATGAGGGAGATTCTGACTCGTCCGGGTCAGAAATTCAGTAAAACTGAGTTGATAGAGTCGCAACAGATATTGGCCAGAATGAACTACTTCGATCCTCAGAAAATCGAGCCGAAGCCAATTCCACAGGCTGATGGTACCGTTGATATTGAGTATAATGTAGAAGAAAAACCAAGTGATAACATTGAGTTGTCAGGTGGTTGGGGTGGTTTGCAAGGATTTGTGGGCACCTTCGGGGTTGTATTTAATAATTTCTCTGCTAAAAACATAGGTGATCTGAAAAAGTGGCGACCTTTACCTGCCGGAGACGGTCAGAAATTAGCATTGCGTCTGCAAGCCAGTGGAAGATTCTACCAGACTTATTCAATATCATTTACTGAACCCTGGCTGGGAGGCAAAAAACCTAACTCATTTACTGTAAGCCTTTTCCATACGTCATCTGATAACAGAGCTTACCAAAGAGCGCTGGAAAGACAATATGGAGCAAATTATGCAGCCTTGTATGGTAGTACCAGTAGTATGTATAACGGGTATTTTAAAAATACAGGAGCATCTGTTACTTATGGTAAACGCCTGAACTGGCCCGACAGAAACTTTAGCTTTAATGCTTCATTATCATACCAAAGATATAATGTAGATAACAGCTACTTCATTCCGGGTTTCCAGAAAGGAGTTGCTAATGACCTTTCTTTAATTGCTTCGATTTCGAGATATTACTTAGATAATCCGCAATTTACACGTTCAGGTTCTCAGTTTACATTAACAGCAACCTTTAACCCTCCTTATTCGGTATTAAGAGGTACACCTGCCACTGATAAATTCAGATGGATTGAAGGACATAAGTGGATGTTTGACGGAGACTGGTATACGCCAATAGTTGGCAAGTTTGTGCTACATGCAAAAGCCAACCTGGGTTTCTTAGGCAAATATAGTGCAAGTTCAGAATATAGTCCGTTTGGAAGATTCATATTAGGGGGTGCGGGTTTAGGTATGCAAAATGCCATGAATGTGGGTGCCGACCTGATAGGTTTACGTGGCTATGAAGAAGGTGTAGTACATGAATTATCAATGGACGAAGCTGAAAGACTACGTAAAGGAGAGATTACATTGAGCCGTCTGGGTGGTTTGGCTTATAGCAAGTATACTGCCGAAATCCGTTATCCTGTATCATTGAACCCACAAGCTACTATTTTCCTTCAGCTATTTGCTGAGGCTGGTAATAGCTGGGGTAGCTACAAAGATATTAACCCTTTCAAATTACGCCGCACAGCAGGGGTAGGAGCAAGAATTTTCATGCCGGCATTCGGCTTGCTCGGTCTTGATTTCGGACAGGGCTTTGATCCTATTCCTGGTCTGCCAAACCGTGGGTTGAAATCATTTACATTCAGTATTGGTCAGCAAATCAGATAATCTTTTTGTTAAATACTGTTAATAAGATACAAGTTTTATCTATCTGGCGTTAATAAGGCAATTAATAACCTTAAAAGGAGTCTATATTGAGCCAAAGAATAAAATATTATCCATTCATAATTATTTTTGAATGAAAAAGACAATAATTTTGCTATTTTTGGCACTCTTTTCTGCACAGTCTTTTGCGCAAAAGTTTGGGTACATTGATTCGGAGTTTATTACGAGTAAAATGCCCGAATACAAAAAGGCCCAGGAAGACATGGAGAAATACTCAGAAAAATGGGTGCAGGATATTCAGACAAGGTATACAGAACTGGAAAAAATGCGTCTGCAATATCAACAGGAAGAGATTTTATTAACGGCTGACATGAAGCGCGAGCGCCTGAAAGCCTTAGAGGATAAGGAAAAAGAGGTAAAAGAACTGAATAATAAAGTTTTTGGCATGAACGGTTTATTATTTGCAAAGAAAAAAGAGATAATGAAACCTATCATGGATGATATTTATAAAGCCTGTGAGAAAGTGGCACGCCAGAAACAACTAATGTTTTTATTTGACAAAGCCTCAGATATGAGCATGATTTACACAGACCCCCGCCATGATTATACCGATTATGTGATGGAGTCTTTAGGGATTTCTTTAAAGGAAGATAAAAGTCAAAATAACCAAGTAACCAAACCAAAAAATTAGTAACAAAATGAAAACAAAGTTTTTTGCCTCTTTAATTGCGGCTATAATGTTTGTCGGTATTACTGCGAATGCTCAACAAAAAATCGGATATACCAATGTTGATTTCATTCTCAATAATCTACCGGACGCTAAAGATATTGAAACAAAATTGAAAACTGAGAAGGCACAATACGATAAATTGTTGCAGGATAAAGTTGCTGATTTTCAGAAAAAGTATGAAGATTATCAAAAAAATCAGGCAACAATGTCTCCGGTAATCAAAGCTGACCGTGAAAAAGAACTGACAAATCAGAACAATGCTATTCAGGAATTCCAACAAAATTCTGAAGGTGCATTGCAACAAAAACAACAACAATTGTTGGCTCCGGTATTAGATAAAATTGACAAAACCATCAAAGAAGTAGCTAAAGAAAATGGTTATGTTTATGTTTTCAATACTGATGCTGGTCCTGGAACTACTCCAATTTTGTTAGTGGCCCCTGATGCTGATAATATTTCAGACCTTGTGTTCAAGAAATTAGGCGTAACACCTCCGGCTAAAGCGGCTGCAACAACTGCGCCTGCTACTACACCGGCAACAACTCCTAAGAAAAACTAATAGGTTCATATAACCAGAAAAGCCGCCGAAATATCATTTCGGCGGCTTTTCTGGTTATAACGGGGCTGATTATTTTAATTCAGCGGCCAGTTTATTAATACTATTCGAGAGATTTTCCACCACTTTTTTGCTGTTTGCATCTGTTGCCTTTGCTTTGGCGGCCGCAAGGCTTGCTTTAGCTGCGGCTATTTCTTGTTTCGCTTTAGCGCTATCTCCGGCCTTTTTATACAAACGGGCTGATTCATACCTGTAATTAGCAATATCCAGCGGTTCTTTTAATCCCGGTTGAGCCGTATTTAACCAATTGCGTACCTGAGAAGCCAATTTGCCATCAGGGAAATTGACATTATAGAAAGTTACATAATAGACCAACATCTGTGGCTGTGAAGTCTGGCTGACCTGATTCTGAATAAAAGCCATGGCTTTATCTTGTCCCTGCTCACGAATCAGCGCCTGTGCTTCAATCTGCCAGGTATTGCTGGTAATATATTGCCCTGCACCTATCAGATTCATATATTGTTTGAGCTTATTTACTTTAGCTAACGAATACTTGCTTGATTTAGGGCTATAAATAGCCATTTGCACCAACATTCCCATTGCATTGGTTTCGTTACCTGCGTGCCCCTTTTCTGTTTCATATTTACGTGCGGTATCCAGGTTTCTCAACCAGAATTCGGCGAAACCATTTTCAACATCCATCAGGCACTTTTTGGCAATTTCCCAACTCTCAGATGATTTAAGTTTGTCTTTTGGATACACTGAGTATAAATCATTGGCAACTTTAATATTCCGGGTAGTATCTTGCGTAATGCGGAGCAGATAGGCCAGGCTTGCCATCATACCTATATCCCTGCTGCCGGCCTGGTATCTTTTCCATGCCGTGCCTGACTGCGTGTTAGGATCAAGGGCCGCTTTAGCATGATTTACAAAATCTTTTGGTGTATTAACAGGGTCTGTATGATGCAGGACATTCTGATTTTTATCGAAGTATAAAAACAATGGGAAGCCGGGTAGATAGATTTTCTTGTCGCTCAGAAACTTTACCTGCTTGGCATCACTTAAATTAAGTTTATAATTGATAAAATTCTGATTGTAGAATTTCCCGACCTCTGCGTTTTTTAAAGTGGGCTCCAGGCTTATACAGATAGGGCAATTAGGGTGAAAACATTCCACAAAAACAGGTTTGTTCTGTGCTTTAGCCTTAGCAAATGCACCTTGTATAGTTGGTTCCCAGACAATACCCTGAGAAAAAGCGAGACAGGAAATAAAAATTAAGGTAGCAGATAAAAGTATTTTTTTCATTGAAAACGGGCTTGTGATTGGTTTAATAATGAGGTTTATTTGCAAAAAACGTTCCATTATATAATAAATTGCTTTTATGCCGGATACTTCTATTATGAAACAGCAAAATCTGATGAATCATTTCAAAATTCAATTTTAAAAAAAAGGCCATCATCCTTTTAAAAGATGATGGCCGTATGGCACATATAGGGATCACAATTATGCTAATTCTTTCTGCACTTTTTCAAGCAGTTTTTTAGTAGCTTTGATACCTTCATCATTAGGCAGATAACTCATATCACCTCCCATATCTCTCATTAATCCACCTTCGTACTCTATACCTACATAGCCCCCAGTCCAGCCGGATGCTTTTATGATTTTAAATATCCTGATAAAGTCTGTATCAATATCATTACCGTTGGCGTCAAATTTATGTGTCTTGGCACTTATTCCTCTGGCATAAGGCATCATTTTTTTCGTTCCCTCATATTTATCATGTTCTTTCACACATTTGGTAGCCATGATACCTTTCAAATCCATTGTGGCCGGTTTGCTTCTTTCAGCACAGAAATTACCGAAATCAGGCAAGAAACCCTTGTTCTTGGCTTTTACCTGCTTCATTACACCAACCAGCCAGTCGGGGTCTGTAGAGTAGCCAAAATGGTTTTCTACAATCACATTCAGGCCTGCTTTAGCCGCATATTCGCATACTTTTTCATATCCATCGGCGGCAGCCTTGCCTACCTCTTCCATCGTTCCTTCTTCGCCTTTACCAGCTAATGCAGCCATAGCATCACCCAGATTAACGCGGATAGAAGAGCAACCCAGAAATTTGGCAGCATCCACCCAAGGATAATGTGCCTCTACGGCTTTCTGACGCTTAGCGGCATCTAATCCGGCAATGTTTGCTCCGTCAACCATAATCAGATGGTTTTTCATGCCCAAATCATCGCAACGTTGTTTAAGTTCGTTCAGGTAAGTCTGGTCAGTATGTTTATTATTAAAGAAACCCGATACATATTCTAAAACTGAAATACCAAATTCATTTTTTGCTCTGGCAGGGAAATCCATATTTTTCATTTTGCCCGCATATAATTCAGAAGCAAAAGAAAACTCGGCAAGAGAGATTCCGAAAGTGAATTTTTTGGCAGTTTCTGCTGCAAAAAGCGACTCAGGTAGTAAAGAAGATAAGCCAAGCCCTGCAGTTGCAAGCCCTAGTTGGCTGAGAAATTCGCGACGGTTATTCATAAGTTTGATATTGATAGATTGAATATTATGGTTCGAATGTTACTGAAAACGGTACAAATAATGCGCCCTTGGCCTTATCATTTTTGAAAACAAAGTATAAATCCTGAAAACCATTCACAGGAGGAATACTCACTTTATAAGGGGTAGGTGGTTTATTGCCTGAAAATGCATTAGGGTCATCATTTGGTTCAATGAAGGCCGTCTGACCTAATAATGGGCCGTCAGCCGAACCTGTATGAACCTCAACAATTCCTCCTTGCGAGTTCAGTTGTTGTTTAGGAGCTGCTACTATAAAACTAAGTGTTTTTATTCCGGTAAGGTCAATTTTTTTCACTGAGGCATAGGTATTGGCTGCCATAACAATGAGAAGATTGGTTTCACCCATTTTAAATTTCATCGTATTTTTTGAAGTCTCCTCTGCATTTCCCAACAATAGTGTAGGGTTTCTTAATACCAGCAATTGCTCTGCGGTCTGAGCGGGTAGGCCATTAGCACCTTTGTCGGTATAAGATGCAAGTAATTTATAAATACCCTTGTTAGGGTCTCCACCTTCCGGTATTCTGGTGGCTACATTTCCTTTAGGAGGGAGCAAAGAGGGAGGTGTTTTCTTATTACCTAAACTTAAAATGTATTGCACCATCTGATTAGCTTCCGGAAGACCAATATTCGGGTGGGCTGACATGGCAACATCGCCCCATACTCCTGCGCCACCTTTGATAATTTTGTCTGATAGAATAGCCACTGCATTGCTATTGGCTTTGTATTTTTTGGCAACCTCTATAAAAGCAGGGCCAATAGATTTTTTATCGGGGAAATGGCAGGCTTTGCAATCACTCTTATCAATCAGGTTTTTTCCGGCAGTAAAAGTAACAGGTGCTGCCTGATGTCCCTGAGCCGCTTGTGGCCCATCTTCAGCGTCCTGATAAGTAGCGGTGATTCGTACTTTTGAAGCAGGAATTCGTTTATCTGCTAAACTACCATCTTCTTTGTCAGATACTTTTACCTCATATCCGATTTCTTTGTCAGGGAAGAAGAATGTTTTGTTACCCTCTGTCAGGGCAAGCGAAACTTGTGGAGGCTCATTTCCGGCCTTTATAATTAATTCTTTTGAATCTTTAAGGCCTTGGGAATCAGTTACAGTAAGAATGGCTTTATAAGTGCCCAATTTACTGAAAGTATAAGCCGGATTTGCCTCAGTGAGTATAACAGGCATACTACCTGCCTGTGAGCTTATTTTCCATTCATATTTCAAGGCATCATTGTCATAATCTTTTGTGCCCTCAGATGATAGCTGTACCGTTAAAGGCAATGCTCCGGCTTGTTTATCTGCTTTAGCTATAACTACTGGTTTACGGTTACCTCCATTATATTCAATCTTTATGATTTTAGATTCAGGATTTGCCAAAAACCAACCCTGTCCATATTCTATCATATACAAATCGCCATTAGGGCCAAATGCCATGTCGATAGGATGTTCTAATTTCAGATTTGGGAGGAATCGCTCCATCTTTACATAATCGCCCTGCTCGTTCATCGTTACGGCAATAATCCAGTCGCGCATCCATTCATAGATGAAAAGTTTATTATTGTAATAATCCGGAAAAGCTCTTTTGGCATTCTGAAAAAACTCTTTATGATAGACAGGACCAGCCATGGCGCTTCGTCCTCCTGCACCTAGTATAGGGAACTTCTTTGAGTCAGCTGCCGGATACCATATAAATGCTTTTTGCGCAGGTGGGAGCTCCTGCAAGCCTGTATTATTGGGTGAGTTATTAATGGGTTTTTCAGGATTGAATTTTTCGTCTGATTTCCCGGTAGCAAAGTCAAAATCCCAATAGGCTTTGTTATCTCCTACAAAATAGGGCCAGCCGAAATTACCTGCTTTGCGGGCCTGTCCGAACTCATCTTCGGCAGCAGGGCCTAAACCTGTTGAATCCTTGCCTGCATCGGGGCCTACATCTCCCCAATATAAGAACCCCGTCTTTTTATCAACAGCAATACGATACGGATTTCTATGTCCCATCGTATATATTTCCGGACGGGTCTTAGGTGTGCCTTTCGGGAATAAATTACCATCAGGAATAGTATAAGTACCATCAGCTTCCGGGTGGATGCGGATAATTTTTCCTCTTAGATCATTGGTGTTAGAAGATGATTTCTGTGCATCATAGGGGCTTCTGCCCGGGCGTTCATCAATCGGTGCATAGCCATCTGATGCCCTGGGACTTGTATTATCACCCGTTGATAAATACAGATTGCCTGCGGCATCCCAGTCTATTGAGCCTCCCGTATGGCAACATTGGTCTCTCTGGGTCGGAATTTCAAGTATAACCTTTTTACTGTTTAGGTCTAAGATATTGCCTTTCATTTCGAATCGTGCAAGGATATTCTTAGGCTCGCTTCCGGCAGGAGAGTAATACAGATAAACCCAGTGATTTCTCGTAAAATCAGGGTCGATATTTAGCCCTAAAAGGCCGTCTTCCGCTTCCGGTTGCCCTCCATCGGCTACGTTGTATTTGGTACTTACAGGAATTGTGGCGATTACCGTTGTTTTTTTTGAAAGCGGACTATACATTTTTACCAGACCATGACGCTCAATGAATATCACCCGTTCATCGGGTAAAACGGCGAGTTCCAAAGGCTCATTTAAGTTTTCAGTAAGTACAACTTTCTGAAAGCGATTCTCCTCAGGAACCTGTGCCAGTAGAGAAAGTGGCAGAAGACCTATCAGAAAGCTCTTGAGTAGTTTTTTCATAGATTAAATTAAGGTTGTTTAAAAGAGAAATCAGGTCATTTTATCTCCTGAAAAAAATGCTTTTGTTATTGTAATAGGAACAGCAGGTTTTAAATGATAGAGAAAAGATTCTTTTCATAGGTGAATAAAATATCAATGCGTAAAAACTACACAATATTATAAAAATTTTCATTGTGTACAAAAAACACAAAGATTTATTTTAATTTTACAACTCTTAAATGAAGTATATGGATCCAAGACTAAGAGAATACCTTGAAAGAACGCTGAAAGAAGTTTCTATTGACTGTGTCATTTTTGGTTTTCATGAAGGGGAATTGAAAGTACTATTACTGAAATGGAAAGGTACAGAATCATGGAGCCTACCAGGAGGCAGGATTTATTTAGACGAATCGGTTAATGATGCGGTTGTCCGTATTGTACGTGAGAGAACAGGCTTAGAAGAAATTTTTCTGCAACAATTTTATACTTTCGGTGGTAATGACCGATATAAAAATATGGACGTTGGGGAATTAATCAGGAAATTGGAATGGACATTCGGAAAAGAAATCTATGATGAAAAATACATGAAGCGCAATGTATCTCTTGGCTACATGGCGCTGGTAGAATACGAACAGGTAGTAGCCACACCAGACTGGTATACGGATGAATGCAAATGGTGTGAAATATCAGCAGTACCAGACTTACTTTTTGATCATAATGAAATGATTGATGTAGCATTAAAATCATTAAGACGCCAATTAAGTTATCAGCCTGTTGGTTATAATCTGCTTCCTGAGAAATTTACCATGCCCGAATTGCAGCGTTTATATGAAACGATTCTTGGTAAAGAATTAGACCGACGGAATTTTCAGAAATTGATGCTCAGTTATGATATTTTAGAAAAACTTCCTGAAAAACGCACGGGTGGAGCCTTCAAATCTCCTTTCTTATACAGGTTTGATAAAGAGAAATATGACAGAGCAATGAAAGAAGAGATTCTGTTTGCAGTGTAAAATACTCATCACCCAAGCACGGCGGGTGACAATCCTGCCGGAAGCAGAGAGCCTTTTAATTCAATTAGATTAAAGTCTCCCCCTCTTTTTTCAGGAGAGGGAGATTTAGAGGGTGAGGTGCCTTACTTCTCCCAATCAAACGAACGCTTCACCGCTTTTTTCCAGCCTTTATAGAGCATATTACGTTGTCTGGCTTTCATTTTCGGCTTCCAGCGTTTGTCTATTCCCCAGTTTTGCAGTAAATCATCAAAGTTTTTCCAGTACCCAACCGCCAGACCTGCCGCATAGGCAGCACCTAAAGCAGTGGTTTCAATCATCATAGGCCTGATAACAGGCACGTTAAGCATATCAGACTGAAACTGCATCAGCAGTTCGTTTACTACCATGCCCCCATCTACCCGCAAAGAACTGATTTCAATACCTGAATCACTCTCCATGGCATCTAATACGTCTTTGGTCTGGTAAGCAGTAGCTTCCAGCACCGCACGGGCAATATGCCCTTTATTGACATAGCGTGTCAGCCCTGCAATCACCCCTCTGGCCGATGATTTCCAATAAGGGGCATAAAGTCCTGAAAATGCAGGTACAAAATAAGCGCCACCATTATCTTCTACGCTTTTAGCTAATTTTTCAACATCAGTACTTTTCTGAATAATTCCTAAATTATCACGCAGCCACTGTACCAAAGCTCCTGCAATGGCTACTGAGCCCTCGAGGGCATAGTGTACGGGCTGATTTTCAAACTGATAGGCTACGGTTGTAAGCAAGCCATGTTTAGAAGGCACTAATTCAGTACCTGTATTCATCAACATAAAACAGCCGGTTCCATAGGTATTCTTGGCTTCTCCGGGCTGGTAGCAGGTTTGGCCTACTAAGGCGGCCTGTTGATCGCCTAAGTCGCCGGCTAACGGAATACCTTGCATTACTTCAGAGGTGATATTGCCATATACCTTACTGCTAGGCTCTATGGCCGGCAACATCTGCAATGGGATATTCATAATTTCTGCCAGTTCAAGATCCCAGGCTATTGTTTTGAGATTCATCAGCTGAGTACGGCTGGCGTTCGTAACATCTGTGATATGCAGTCCACCGTTAATGCCGCCTGTCAGATGCCAGATGAGAAAAGTATCCATATTCCCGAATAGAGCCAGTCCTTTTTCAGCATCTTCCCGTACTCCCGGTACATTATCCAGAATCCATTTGATTTTCAAACCACTGAAATAGGTAGCCAGTGGCAAACCTGTGCGGTCCTGAAAAAACTGTGATCCATGGCTTTTGGTAAGGGCTTTTACGGTATCGTCTACACGGGTATCCTGCCATACAATGGCATTATAATAAGCTTTGCCTGTACGTTTGTTCCATACAACAGTAGTTTCGCGTTGATTGGTAATTCCGCAGGCCGCTATGTCTTCTGTTTTAATACTTTTATCTATACGTGCTCTGGCAATTACTTCAAGTGTGTTTTTCCAGATTTCTTCCGGATTATGCTCAACCCAGCCCGGCTTAGGGTATATCTGTTCGTGTTCTTTCTGGCCGACTGAAACAATATTCCCTTTGCGGTCAAAAATAATACAACGGGTACTGGTAGTGCCCTGATCGATAGATGCAATGTATTTCATAGGATTGAATAGTAGGATTTACTATAAGAAGGGCAAGATTCAATCTTGCCCTTCTTAGCATATAAATAGGTTTTATTTGCTGATTTTTGAGCCTGAAAAGCCATACCATGCAATATAAGCAAACATGACAACCGGCAAAAGCATTGAAGTAGCCATTGAAGTGCTATCGGCAATAGCTCCCATAATTGGCGGGAAGGCGGCACCACCCACAATACCCATAATGATAAAAGATGAACCAAGTTTTGTATATTTTCCTAAATCTTTTACACCTAAAGAGAAAATAGTAGGGAAGGTAATACTCTGGAAAAAGAAGAATACCATAAGTGCATATACTGACGGTTGACCTTTTACTTGTGATGCAACCAATAATGCCAAAACGATACCAGTCGAATAAATGCCTAATAATAGGTTGGGTTTAACGTATCTCATCAGGAATGTACCCACAAAACGCCCAATCATGAATACTAACATGCCGATTGAAAGTAAGCTGGCGGCATCAAGTTTAGAAACACTGATGGCTTCCATAACAAAATTGATAAATAAACCCCACACACAGCCCTGCACACCTACGTTTAAAAATTGTGCAAGTGCTCCTAATACAAAATGCTTATGTTTGAAAAGGCCACTTAGTGATTGGCTGAACGAAGCGTTGTCAGCTCCTCTGTCTTCTTCATGGGAACTTGCCTCCTGAATTTCAGGCATCGGGGTTCTCAAAAACAATAAGGCAATTAATAAAATCACTCCGCCAACAATCATGTAAGGTAGCTGAACCGATTTAAACCCTTGTTCTATACTTTGTTTCTCTTCAGTAAATACTAACATTCTACCTACCAGAGGTCCGATAATTACGCCAAGGCCATTGAAAGACTGGGCCAGATTAAGGCGTCTTTCTGAAGATTCCTGCGGACCCAGAACAGTAGCATACGGATTAGCCGCTGTTTCAAGAAATGCCAGCCCGCAAGCCAATATAAATAATGAAACAAGGAAGAAAGTCCATGATTGCGCTTCGCTGGCAGGATAAACAAGAAACGCTCCGCCTGAATACAATAATAAACCTGCTAAAATCCCTTTTTTATATCCCCACTTCTTCATGAAAATCCCTGCGGGAAGCGCCATTAAAAAGTATGCACCGTATGTCACAATCTGTACCCAGGTTGATTGTGAAATAGTAAGGCTGAGTGTTTCCTGAAAATGTTTGTTCAGTACGTCGAGCATACTGATGGCAAAGCCCCATAAAAAGAAAAGGCTGGTAACCAGAATAAACGGAATAAGAAAGTTGTTTTGAGTAGCGGTTGACTTGAAGCTTTGTTTGTTCCCGGAAATAGAAGCCATAATAGTTTTTAGGGTTAAAATTTAATGTGTTTGATATTTGAACAGATTTAGCTCAAAAATGATAATTTTTTAAGAAATAATAAGACAATTTTTGAATAAATATAATACCGGAGCCCAAATTAAGCACTTTTAAGAGCAGAATAATAAAATAGCGGGGTTAAACACCCCGCTAATGATTCTATGAGTAATAATTTGATTTAAGGCAGGAATTGTTTTACGTAATTACGTGCGGTAAGTATAGCTGAAGTAACATCTTCCAGACTACCCTCATAGGCTTTATCCTCTACTTCAATTACTACCGGGCCTCTGTAACGTACATCCGTCAGGGCAGTAAAGAAGCCACGCCAGTTTACATCACCTAATCCGGGAAGCTTTGGAGAATGGTATTCTAAAGGATTAGCCAGAATACCTACCCTGTCCAGTTTATCACGATACACTTTTACATCTTTTATATGAATATGGTGCAAACGGTTTTTATATTGATAAATTGGTTTTATCTCGTCCATCATCTGGAAAATCATGTGCGATGGGTCATAATTTAAGCCGAAAAGCGGAGTAGGGAAGGTTTCAAACATGACATCCCATACCGCAGGTGAAATCGCCAGGTTTTTTCCTCCCGGCCATTCATCGTTGGTAAAAAACATCGGGCAGTTTTCAATACCTATTTTTATGCCTTCCTGCTGGGCAGTCTCAATAATCGGCTTCCATACTTTTTTAAATGTTTCAAGGTTTTCCTGAATATTCTTTTTTGGGTCACGCCCTATAAAGGTATTCATTACCGGCACCCCTAATTTATTACACGCTCTGATGACCTTCTTGATATGCTCAATATAAAATTCTGCTTTCGTAGTGTCAGGGTCAAGCGGGTTTGGATAATAACCTAAGCCTGAAATAGTAATGCTTCTTTCGTGGGTATAGTCTTTTATATATTTAACGTGTTTATCATCCAGATTATCAACATTGATGTGTGTAACCCCAGCGTATCGGCGGGCATCACCGTTATCTTTAGGCCAGCACATCATTTCGATACAGGAAAAACCATTATTAGCGGCAAAATCTACTACGTGTTCGAAGCCGAAATCGGCAAGGATAGCACTAACGAATCCGAGTTTTAACATAATTATAATGAAAGGTTGATTATCAGGACGTAAAGTAAATCTTTTTTGAGCAATCATCGAAAAATTACTGACGTTTATTGACCTTAGGGAAAGAGAAAATTTTCATTTTTATACAACCGGACGGATGTTTTTTTCGTATATGTGGAAAAGTGGAAACAATTGTGAGTAAATATTTCCACATTTTGTTGCTGGGTTGTTTAATTTCAGGCCAAAAAACATAAACAAAAAGAATCGTTGAAATATTTTTTTTCGAAGAAATTTTAACGATTCTTTACAAAAAACTAAAAAAATCTTGGAATTATAAAAACTTATTCTTTAGTTTTGTTTAACAGTTACAATACAAAAAATAAACAAGCCATGACAACTCTTGAATTCAACTACGCAATTTCAAAAACCTCAAAGTCTCTAAAACCATTTGCTTTTAGATTGACTAAAGATGTGGAGGACGCCAATGATTTGATACAGGATACTCTTGTAAAAGCATTCATTAATCGTGATAAGTATGCCGACGGTACTAACCTGAAGGCCTGGCTTTATACCATCATGAAGAATACGTTTATTACGAACTATCAGCGATTAATAAGAAAAAATACGTTTATTGATACAACAGAGAACCTGCATTTTATTAATAGTACAGAAAGCAGTATTGAAAATGATGCCTACTCTACTTTTGCTCTCGAGGACATCAACAATGCTGTAGAAACATTAGAAGAAAGTTATAAACAACCCTTTATGATGCATTTCAGTGGATTTAAATATCATGAAATTGCGCAGAAATTGAGTGTACCGATTGGAACCGTGAAAAACAGAATACATATTGCAAGAAAAGAACTGAAAGAAAAATTACAGA
>CALRLN020000077.1:0-14323 GCA_943368675.1 Chitinophaga pinensis
ATAATAATTGTTTCATTCGTTTAGTTTAGAGATGGTAGGTGTTATCGGAGTTTTCTCCCTTTCCAGATATATTCGCTTTTCCCCTGAGCAATTAATCCAAAAAACGTTACATACAAGGGATATAAGATTTGTACAAAAGGAATGAGCCAAATTAATCTTTTTTTGCGCAAAAAACTAAGAACCAGCATTAAAAAAAGAAGCTCGGCAGAAAATTTGAGCGAAAAGATAATCAGTAAATTTATCAGGTCAATCTTAGCAAATAAGAATAAAGCTGCCGAGACAATCAAAGAAAAATTAGTCAGGAATATAAATACAGCCAGAGCAGTAACCAACGGATTATTATAATGCTTCCATTTACTTGCCCATCTTTTACGCTGATAATAAAATGATTTCAATGAATCATGTGCCTGTGTTTCTACAATCGCATCCTGGCTTTTAAGAAAACAGACTCTATCCGGAAATCGGGCAGCGATTTTATGCATCAGAAATTCATCATCACCCGAGGCCAGGTTTTCATTACCTGAAAAACCTCCGACTTCATGAAATATCCGTGTCAGATAAGCCAGATTTGCCCCATTACACATATTAGGTTTCCCGATAAACATGGCACATGCTCCCGATCCTATTAAACTGCTGAACTCAATGGTCTGGACTTGCTGCCAGAGGCTTTTCATTAAACTATTAGTTTCATTGATAAAAGTAACTGGTGAGCTAATTAGGTAAGCCTTTTTTTCTTCCTGAAAATGGGCAATCATTTCAAGCCAATGCTCTCCTACCCGGCAATCGCCGTCCGTCGTCACAATCAAATCCCCGTGTGCCAGTTGAATGGAGGAATTAATAGCCCGTTTCTTAGGCGAACTATTGTTTTCTTTGGGAGGTAGTGAATTAATAATAAGCCTTAAAGAAGTAATTTTCTGAAAATCAGTTACCAGCGCCAGCGTATTATCTGTAGAATCATCCTCTGCTACAATCACCTCAAACATATCACTTGGATAGCTTTGCTTTTCTAAGTCTTTTAATAGACTGATAATGTTTTTTGCCTCGTTACGTACGGGAATAATAACAGATATAGAAAGGACGGGGTTATTAATAGCCTTTTTCTGATAGGGTTTATTCTGAAACCAGACAATGACCAATCCCAGATTCATCAGGAAATAGATAAAAGCAATTGATATGAGAATAGTAGCTAGCAATAGATTAGATTGACTGTAAAAGGTTATAACTCAGCAGAAGCCTTTAAGTTCTTGGTTGAAAATCTTAAAGTCAGGATAAACAGACTTCCTATAATAACCGGAACTAATACATTAATCAGCCAGATTGTAAAGGTAGCAGTCGCAATGAGCGAAAGTTTCACGCCAAAATGCTCAAAGTAATAAACAGAGGTAATAGCACGCATGCTTAAATCGCCCAGAAAATTAAACGCTGCTCCTAATGTTTTGGTCAGGAAAATAATACCAATACCTGCAAGCAATATCTCAATAGGTAAATTAATCTGAAATAGCTGTAATACCAATACGAACTGAACAGTAAAGATAAAATACCTCCCGGTGGCGATCAGGAATATATCTCTGATTTCAGACAGGCTGTATTCCTTTAATATATTCAGGTATTGTTTGATGGAAGAGAAGTAGTTATTGCCGCCACCGAAGAGATTCAGGTTTTGCAGATGAAAGGCTATCCATAAGCCAATGAGCAATAACATAAAAAGCAACTCAACTATGCTGATATGCAAAATCAAGGGTTCGGGCTTTGCCATCCAAAGGAAATAGCCATAACTAATCGCTCCAAATAATATGGACACATAGAGCTGCATGCCATTGCCCAACAGAATAGCACCTATACTTGCAGTGCGTTTTTGAGTTTTGAGCATCAGAGTTTTTCCTGCATAATCACCAATCATTAAAGGGGTGAAATTGGATAAAGCTAGCCCTGCCAATACACCCTGACAGGCTTCCCAAAAACTTATCTGCTCAACTTTCGACGCTAACCTTTGCCACTTCCAGGCTTCAAATGCCCAATTAACAGGAATCAATATCAGCACTACCCATATATTATAAGTAAAGGGTATTTGTCTGAAATACCGGAAAACCTCTTCAATACTTTCTCCCTTTTCTTTCAGCAAAATATAGACTGCATATAATACTCCGGCAAAGAGGATATTTTTTAATAGCCACAGACCTTGCTCTGATATTTTTGAGTTAATTTGCATGTATGAACAAAGAGAAAATTATTTTAGGTGTTGACCCTGGCACAAGAATCATGGGCTATGGTATTATTTCTGTTGATGGAAATGCCCTTACCCTGATTCAATATGGTGTATTAAAGCTCGACAAATATAGCACACATGAACTGAAACTAAAGAAGATTTATGAAAGAATGACACAACTGATTGAAGAGTATCTACCAGATGAGATGGCGATTGAAGCACCATTTTACGGAGTAAACGTACAATCAATGCTAAAACTGGGAAGGGCACAAGGGGTAGCCATTGCTGCCGCTCTTAACCGTGATGTGCCAATTGTTGAGTATCTGCCCAAAACGGTGAAACAATCAGTAACAGGTAATGGAAATGCCAGCAAAGAGCAGGTAGCCTATATGCTTGAACAGATATTGAAAATGAAACTGGATGCTCAGTTTAATGATGCGACCGATGCTGTGGGTGTAGCTGTATGCCATTATATGCATGGCAAAACCAAAGCCCTGACAGGTAATAGCTCTAAGAAGAAAGGCTGGGGTGCTTTTGTAAGTGAGAATCCTGATAGGTTGAAGTGATTGGATATATTTCGATTAGCTTTCAATATATATATTTAAAGAATTAGAAACTAGTTAACAGATGCAAAACCTCAATCTGGTCTATACTTTTGCTGACCGTTATCCAAATTTTGGATTATATCTTTTTCTATTAATACTTGCTTCTATCGGACCAGGCGTTTTTTACTACAATATGAAGTTTGTTGATAAAGATGAACTGACAAGTTATTATGCCAATAAGCGAAAAAATGGTATGATATTGGGAGTTTTTATCTTTTTTTCCTTGGGGTCAATATCTGGGCTCTGGATTTATGTTGATTTAAGAGACTATTTCAAAGCAAAACAAGTTTTTGGAAATAAACTGTATAAAATAGTTCAAGGGCGCGTTTACAATTATCATCCGTTACCTACTAGTGGTCATGACACTGAACGATTTGATGTAAACAACATTCATTTTTCATTCTCAGACGATGATATAAGTGATTATGGGTATAAAAATGCCGCAATAAATGGTGGAGCAATAAAGGACAATCTTTATGTACAGATTTACTACTTCGATAACGGCACTAAAAATGTTATACTCAAATTAAAAACAGAATAGCTTATTCTTATTACTTAATCTCATGCCTTCACTAACTAAAATACCGATTCATCAACAACAGATAACGGCTATCGGTGGTGTAGAGGTAATACACATGATTTATCATAAGGATGAGCAGACCATTAGCAGACTAAATGAGCATAGAGATGAATATTATAGTCTGGCTATTGGCATAAAAGGTACTGGTTCTCTTATCTGTGATATGGAGTTTATCTCCATCCGGCCAAAAAGTATTATGCTGATAAAGCCTTATCAGGTTCATTCAATAGAAATCATCAGCCAGGATGCTGAGGCTTATTTTATCAGCATTGCCCCGTTTCTGGTTCCTGAATTTTGCCGGAATATCTTTGAAAACACTGTGGTGTCAGACCAAAGCCTGAAACTTTCAATCATTGAGATGAAAGGCATTCTTAAAATGGCCGAGGTATTACATCAGGCATTTAATACTGATAATGCCTATAAAACCCAGATAACAAACCATTTACTGCATGCCTTAATCATTCATATCGCTTCTCTGTTCTTAGCCTCTCAACAAAAACAAGGTCACAAAAGAAATCAGGCTTTCATAATTACTCAGAAATTTAAAGAACTGGTTTCGGAGCATTCTTTTTTGCACAGTGCCTCTTTTTTTGCTGACAAATTACATATCACTACTTCGCATCTCAACGATTGTGTAAAGGCTACCATTGGCTTGTCAGTTACGCAGTTTCTTCAACAAGCCATGCTGCTGGAAGCAAAAAGAAGTCTGTACTACACCAATAAAGATGTCAAGAAAGTCGCCTTTGATTTAGGATTTGAAGACCACACCTATTTTTCACGCCTGTTTAAAAAACTCACTAAAGAAACCCCTCTTGCCTTCCGGAACAAATTCCGTGAATAGTCCAATCATCACCTTTTTTTATTAAACCTTTCATACCCATTTATTGCGGTACTTTGCATAAAAAAAGTATTATGCCAACAGTACCAAAATGGGTTGCAGACGCAATGGAAAGCGTTTTTAGTGGAAAAAGCAGAAAAGTAGTAGTAACTGATATTGTTTACCTCAATCCCTTCATCAAAAAAATCACGTTTACAGGAGAGATAAGTAATATCCGGTTTAAAATTGGTTCAGCTATTTTCCTGAGAGTAGATGATACCAACTACCGCAACTATACACCCTCTTACTGGAATAGTGAAACAGGCGTTTTTGAAGTAATTTTTCATTTACACGGCAATGGCCCCGGTAGCCATTATATTGATGGTTTGAAACTGAATGATGTAGTAAGCGTTGGGCTTCCACGTGGGTTCGATTTTTATAAGAAAGAACATAAATACCATTTCTTTTTCGGCGATGAAACAACTATTGGTTTGTTTGAAAGCCTTAAAAATGCCATTGAGGAAAACAGTCAGAATTATATAGGTATTCTGGAATTGGATAAGAAAACCCTGAATTACGAAGTCAAAACCAATTGTGTGCTTGATGTAGTGGCCGCTTCTACTGATAAAGCCCAAAATGCTATTTCGCTTTTGAAAAATCTACCGGAACAAGTATGGGATTTGTGGCGTAATGGGGCATTTTATCTGATAGGAAACGGCAAATCTATCCAGAATTTCAGAAAAGCACTGAAAGAAAAAGGCGTAAGCGGCAGAAATATCATTACTCAACCTTATTGGGTAGAGGGGAAGATTGGTTTGTAGAGATTAATGCTTACATTGTTTGATGAAAGTCTGAAGATTTGCAAAGACAAAGATTATCATCAATAAAAGCTTTAGTATCAATGCCAATAACAGTCAGGAAATGGATATAGACCACATTTTCATTTTTACAGATAATTCTGAAAAGGTTGTTGATGAACTTATTTCATTTGGATTTAAACCGAATGATAGCAGAGTACATCAAGGACAAGGAACATCTAATCGCACGTTTTCCTTTGAAAATTTCTATCTGGAAATCGTTTGGGTGGATAATGCAGAAGAGATAAAAAGCAATTTAATAAAACCCACAGGACTTTGGCAAAGAGCAGAGTTTTTCAGGAATAACTTTGTGCCATTTGGGCTCATCATTCTAAATAACCAAGCATCTGATAATCTCTTTGAGAATGCTTATAAATATCAACCTGAATACTTCGCCGAAGGAATGGCATTTGATATTTTACAGAATGCTCTTGAACCGAACTTACCCTGGACTTGCCGGATGCCATTCAGAAGAGAAAAGAATACTGATATAATCCAGGTAACCCATAACAATCAATTACAATCGCTTACCAAAGCACTTTTTGAATACAATAATACTAGTGACGATGACTTTATTAATCATTTCAAGGACGAAAAGACCATTCACTTTATTAAGTCTGACCAAAACTGGCTAACCTTAACCTTTGACGATGGCAGGCAAGGACTCAAAAGAATATTTGAACAATTGCAGTTGACCATTGATTACTAATTTTATAAGCCTATTCCGGCAGCCCCATCCTTTTCCGTTCTGACTTCGCATATTTTGCCACCTCGCCAACGGGTGCAATCCAGATGCCATTGGCGGGGTCTTTGGCGTAAGCGCATAGTTTCCGAAGCATAGCCAATCTGGTTGTCTGTGCGCCGGAATCAGCCATTTCATGGCCTGCCAGCACCAGCCATTGACCATTTTTTCTGGCTTCTTCGATAATGGGCAGAATCTGCTCAAAGTCCTTGCCATCCATTTCCATCCCTGTGAGTTGTGCCATGTCACAATAACCCGGGTCGACTGGCGCTTCATCGAGCCAGGTTCTGCCTGAGGCAAATAGTTCAGCAATAACAGGTACAAAACTTTGGGTATTTTTGCCACGACCAACAAATGTTTGTCCACATGGATAGGCATACGATTCGGCTTTTACACCCAACAGCGCTTCAATCTGTTTATTGGCTTCTGATAACTCCTCACGCATTTGAGCGATTGTATAATTCTCCAACGCATTTTTTCTCGACCATACAAAATTACCACTGCATGAATGATACAAGGAGTGATTACCTATTTCATGTCCTTTAGAAACTACCTTCTTCCACCCCTCCAGTTGACCTTTTACAGCTGAAGGAACTACATAAAAGGTACCTTTCACCTCGTATTCATCTAATAAAGGCGCTCCTTTTGAAGCCTGACTGCCCCGGCCATCATCAAAAGTAAGGCTGATTGCCATACGGGCATCATTCGGCCATTTGAATGTTTGGCTTTGAGCAAAGCTGGTTAGGCTTGCGAACAAAAGCAGAGAAATACTCAGGTATGAAGCAAAGGTCGATTTCATTTGAACGATTAACTTTTTACAAAAATGAATCAGGTATAAGTTACTTAAGGCTCTCAAAGCACCCCCTTAGTACTTGGCAAACTATCCAGTTCTTTCAAATCCCGTTTTACGGCCATTTTGATAGATTTGGCGAATGCTTTGAAAATGGCTTCAATCTTGTGGTGTTCGTTCTGTCCTTCACACTTGATGTTCAGGTTACATTTAGAAGTATCTGAAAATGATTTGAAGAAATGATAAAACATTTCAGTTGGCATCTCTCCCACTCTCTCACGTTTAAATTCCGCTTCCCATACTATCCATGGGCGACCGGAAAAATCAATGGCTACTTGTGCCAGGGCATCGTCCATTGGTAATAAGTATCCATAGCGGGAAATACCTTTTTTATCGCCTAATGCTTTCAGATAGGCTTCGCCCAGAGCCAGAGCCGTATCTTCAATAGTATGGTGCTCGTCGATATGTAAATCACCCTTCACATGAATAGTTAAATCTGCCCCTGAGTGTTTGGCCAATTGGTCAAGCATATGGTCATAGAAACCCAACCCTGTATGAATAACCGATTTCCCTTTACCATCAAGGTTCAGTTCAATTTTAATCTGGGTTTCTTTGGTATTACGCTCTATGGTAGCAATTCGTGGAGGTAATTTCAGAAACTCATAAATGCTATCCCAATCCGTCGTTACTAATTTAGTTACATGTTCCTGTTCTGTATTTAACTCAGGATTTTCGCCAATAAAAATGGCTTTAGCGCCTAGGTTCACCGCTAACTGCACATCAGTTACTCTATCTCCAATTACGTACGAATTCGCTAAATCATAGTCTCCATTAATATATTCAGTAAGCAAACCTGTGCCTGGCTTACGGGTAGGCAGATTCTCATGCGGAAAGCTACGGTCTATATGAACAGCGGCAAAGTGAATATTTTCATTTTCTAAGCCTTGCATCATTTTATTATGCGCAGGCCAGAAAGTATCCTCCGGGAAAGAGTCTGTACCCAAACCATCCTGATTGGTAACCATTACCAGTTTATAATCAGTTTCTTCAGCTATTTTACGAAGATTAGATAGGGTTTTAGGAAGGAAAAATAACTTTTCTAGAGAATCTATCTGGAAATCTGTCTTTGGCTCATCAATAATAGTACCGTCGCGGTCAATAAAAAGAATTTTCTGCATTGCTTTTAAATAGAGTGGTTTTTTTAACAAATTTAGGGAGGTTTTTCGAAAAGTACAGATACTCAAGGAGAAACTATGCTTTGACACACTAAGGTCTGATTTCTATACCTATCTCCTCACCCGTTTTTAAGGGCTCAAAACTAAACATTTTTAGTTCCTGCTCTCCGGCTTTAATAAGTACTTCATAGTAATTGCCCAGAAACTTAAGCGATAGTACTTTTGCTCTTAAGCTCGATAATGGTGAAACAGCAATCTTTTCGGGTCGTATAAAGACAGTCGTGGTATTTTCTATGCCTATATCCTTTAACCACTCCTGACTAACCACATTTACTTCACCCGTAATTTCAGCTACGTATTGGTTCATCGGATGTTGATAAACCTTTTGCGGTACATCCGATTGCAGAATTTTTCCTTTACGCATAATAGCCAGATAGTCCGCCATGCCATAAGCATCGTTCACATCGTGGGTGACAAAGATGCAACTCACTTCTTCAGCTTTAATAAGTTTTAGTATTTCTGCTTTCAGTTTTCGTTTATTAACGGCATCCAGATGGCTGAAAGGCTCATCCAATAACAGTAGTTTTGGCTGCTCAGCAATGGCTTTTACAATCACGGCTCTTTGTTGCTCACCGCCTGATACCTCACGCGGCAGATGCGACTGAACCTTGTCGAGTCTGCTTAATTTTAAAAGTTTATCAACACGTTTATTCCGGTAGTTCTCTTCATAATAGCGAAGTGCGTAGGCAATGTTTTCACGGATGGAAATATTTGGAAAAAGCCCGTAATCCTGCCTTACCAGTTTAATATCAGGATGGCCTGCCATCAGTTTTTCAGAGGGAGGGGTAATCCGCTTATCTTCCAGAAGCAATACACCTTCATCAGGCTCCTGAAAACCACCAATCAGGTGTAATAAAGTAGTTTTACCGGAGCCACTTTCACCCAGAATCGCTAAAATCTCCCCTTTCTCTAAGGTAAATGAAATATGATTAACTGCTTTTTTTTCTTCGAAAGACCTGGATAGATTTTGTATTTTGAGCAACGACATCCTTTTTTATTGCAAAACTATGGCTTTTTTATAGAAAATACTCTTTTTTGTTGTGCATGGGCATTCACTTTCCTAATATTGTTATTAAATTATTAACCTAATACCTGCAAGCTCAATAGATGAGATGTTAGAACTCTATAAACAACAAACCAAATGTCTGGTAGCTCTCGACTCGATTATTTTCGGGTTTGATGGAGAAGAGTTAAAATTATTATTGGTAAAAAGAGGTGTTCAGACAGATAGGGATACGTGGTCGCTGATGGGTGGTTGGCTAAAACCCTCAGAAAGTCTGGATCAGGCTGCTGAAAGAATATTATTCGAATTGACTAATCTTACAGGCGTTTTTCTGGAGCAATTAGGTGCTTTTGGTGACCCGACCAGAGACCCTGTTGAAAGAACTGTTGCCGTGGCTTATTATGCTTTGGTGAATGTAAAAGACTACGAAACCAGGATGTCTGATACTTACCATGCCAAATGGTTTTCGATGCATGATTTACCCGAATTGCTCTTTGACCACTCAGACATGATAAAAATGGCTATTGAGCGCCTTCGCTACAAAGCAGCTTTTCACCCCGTTGGTTTTGAATTAATGCCGGAAACCTTTACCATTCCGCAGATACAGAATCTATATGAGGCAATCTATGGCAGCAATTTCGACAAACGCAATTTCAGCAGGAAAATCCTTTCTACAGGGCTTTTGGTCAAGTTAAAAGAGAAGCAAAAAGGATTTTCTAAAAAAGGCGCATTTCTCTATAAATTAGATACTGAAAAATACAAGACTCATTCAGACTCATTCCTGAATTTTGTACCTAATCCGGATGGTATGCTTTAAAATTATCTGACATTTACAAGAACTTTGATTTTACCTTCGGTTCCATCGAAATCCTGTAAAGCCTTACCCAGAATCTGACCGAAGCCTAATCTGGCAGGGTCGGCCTTCATGGCATAGCCGATTTTTGAGGAAGTTACGAGTAAATCTCCTCTTTTGATTTTTCCACCCTCATCACAAACTTTAGTCGGTATTACCCCTACTACTCCCATTGGCACTTGTTTGCCCATATCATTATTTACATCGTCTTCTCTTAGCAATACGCCTGGCTTAGTAGCATATACACCTGCTACTAAAGAAGAATAAGCCCGGCTTGATTTTTCAACAGTTCTATCTGTACTTTCTGAAATCACCAGTACATCACCTGGTTCATAAGCCGTTTTTTCTCCTTCTACAGCAAATGCCTCAGCCAAATCAGCACCACTATTCTGAGTACCCCCATTAAAAAATCCTGTACCCTGATAGTTGATACGAGCCACATTAAAAAAATTACTGGGGCCTTTAAAGACAGCTATATCTCCCGTACCATTCAATGTTTGAGCTGATAACGCTGCATTTGTATTGGAATTAGTAATGACACTTAAAGCCGGATTTGTGGCCTGGTCGTTGCTGATTTCAAAATATCCAGCACTGCCTAAACCCATTGTTTTAGCGTAAAGTGTAGCGCTGGTGCTATTTATATTGCTTGCATAAAACTCACCCCCTTTGCCTGTGCCATTGGTAGTAACATAAATACCGGAATTACTATTGGACGTATTATTAATCTGGAAGTGCCCTGCCTTACCCGTGCCTGTGGTCTGGCTTTCAAAAACAATTCCACTACCATTCGTTTTGGCCAGAACGGCCGTTGCCGTATTGCCACTATTATCAATCAAAAAGTATCCGGCCCGACCCACACCAACATTCCATGCCTCAAGGGTACCACCCGTACCACTCCCATTCGCAAATAAAGTTGGCGACTGGCTGGCAGGGTTTGTCGATTGGAAATTTCCGGCACCACCATAGCCATTGGTCAGCGACCATAAAGTTGTGGCTGAACTTGATGAATTATTAATCTGAAAAGAACCTGCTATACCATAGCCATTACTTTCAGCCTTTATTGCAATACCTGACCCATTAGCCAGCGATTCAATGGTAGACCCCGAACCACTACTATAAGCAAAAACGGCCTGCGCCGGATTACCGGCTCCATTCACAAAAAATTCAGAAGCCCGGCCTGTCCCGTTGGCTTGTGAAGATATCGTAGGCCCAGAACCATTAGAAATGGCATAAATCGCATTATTGGTACTTGAGGTATTATTTATCTGGAAACGCCCTGCCCGGCCGCTTCCGGTGGTATAGCCTTCAATAGCATTTCCTTTACCATTGGTGGTTGCTCCTAGTGTAGTTGAGTCGCTATTCGGACTATTGGTCTGGAAATATCCGGCTCTTCCTAAACCTATATTTACTGCATATAAAGTTCGGGCAGTATTAGCTGCCGAATTAGTTTCAAATCTGCCAGCACCACCTGTGCCTGTTGTAACACCATTAATGGCATAACCTTTACCCATAGTTGTCACATTCAGGGAATGGAGAGTGGCATTGGAATTATTTTGCTGAAAATAGGCCGCTCCGCCAGTACCGTCGGTGGTAGCATATAAAACCGTGTTGGTATTCGAGGGGTTTTCAACTGAAAACCCTGCGGCAGAACCTGTACCTGTATTTTTACCCTGAATAGTCATACCTGAACCCACCGAATTGGCAAATACAGCCTGTGAAAAATTGCTGGCATTATCAATAGAAAACCACCCTGCCGGACCAATAGACTTGCTAAAAGCCCCTAAAACAGGAGCAGGATTTGAGGCATGATTAGTTTCAAAATAACCTGCATATCCATTGCTGATATTAGTTTTGAAAGTGGCAGTATTGGGCAAAATGGTAGCCGCCGAAGATTGTGCAAAAGAATAAATACTTGATAGTAAGCATGAAATAAGTAAAGTGTAGGTTCTCATAAAATTTATGTTTGGATTTGTGCCTGCAAAAGTTTGTAATGAAGCACACAAAACCAAAACATTACCTGAAAGCCTATCTGAAAATTTACTGGGCGGTTGGCAATAAAAAAGAGGTTGAGAGTGGTATCAACCTCTTCATTAGTAATGATTATTTTTTATTCTAATCTTGGCTTAATAATACGTATCCTTTTTTGATATTCGGCCCAATCAAACTCAAAGCCAAGCAATGGGACAACTTCTAGAAAAAGAGAATCAAAATCCGGTTCTTTACTTTTTACATCTTTATACCAATTATAGCTAAACTCGCTATACTCATCACCAGTTGCTTCGCCTTGTATTCTCATTCCATGATGAACATAGGGTAACCAATATCTCTTTTTTTGTTCTCTGGAATATTGTTTATACTCATTTTGCCAAAACAGGATTTTTTCTTGCTTTGCTTCCTCACGTAATATCTGGTGCTTTTCAATTATTCTTTTTTCTTCCTCATTAAGCTCAAAGTTTTCCATAGAATATTCTTTACTTCTGAATTAATTCAGCTTCACAAAACCTATTCAATATCAAATTAAACTGGGATATTTAGTTTTAAGCTGCATCTGCCGCCCTTCTGCGATAAACAAAATTCACAAAAACGCTTAATAACACCAGTAAACCCATTTTCTCATTATCATTACTTGTCACTGTAACCGTACCCTCGTCAGTCCAGAAGTTTTTGGTTTGTTCAAAGTCTACTACCTGTCTATCAGTATCATCCAGACTCCATTGGGTGTTCCAGAAGTTTTTAGCCTTCATCGTAAACTTTTCTCCGTTTATCAACGTAATATCTGCCTTCCCTTTCCAAACAGAGAAAATCACTTCGCCAATCAGTTGCTGGTTATCTTCTCTATAAATATCGTAATTAGCGCTCCAGAAACTCTTCTTTTTAAAGACGTACTTTTTATGCTTAAATACCCCTGCTACATCAGTCTTAAAAGTTTCGAACTGCACATAACCCACCTCTGAGTCTCTCTCAAGAATATCAACTTTATTGTTGAGTGCTTTTTTTAAATAGTTGAACGTGTTTCTCATCTTATTTTCATTTACTCATACAAATATAAGATTTCATACATACGATTATTAAACATTTATAGCGATGGATTCAGGATAGGATAACAGGCGGTTTTTAAGGATAGAGCCTAATCTTCCATCACCGGAATATCGGCCTCTTTTATCAGACTGATATCCGCTTTTTCAATGCCCTCTTTCACTAAACGATTGGCCTGTTTCTCGTAGGTTTTTTCAAAGATATTTCGTGCCAGACGACCATTCCCAAACGATGAATCACGGTCTTCATAAAGCTTCTTGAAGAGCTTATAAACCTTTTTCTTAGCTCCTTCTTCTACTTTCAATTGCACTTTATTGGCCTGTATCAGATATATTTCCAGAATCTCTTCCGGCGTATAATCTTTAAAACCAATATACTTATTAAACCTCGAATGCAAACCCGGATTAGAATTAATAAACTCGGTCATTTTTTCTTCATAACCAGCCACAATTACCACAAAATCATCACGGTGGTCTTCCATGTATTTCACAATGGTATTCACCGCTTCCGGCCCGTAGGTGTCGTCTGTATTGAGCGCATAGGCCTCATCAATAAACAGAATTCCACCTTTCGACTTCTCACATACTTCACGTGTTTTCAAGGAGGTTTGTCCGGTGTATCCGGCCACTAAACCACTACGGTCGGTTTCATAGAGATGTCCCTTACTCAAAACACCCAAGGCCTTGAATATCTTGGCCAATAGTCGGGCGATAGTGGTTTTACCTGTACCCGGGTTTCCATGAAAAACCATGTGTAGCGAGCGCTCCGGTACTTTAATGCCCTTCTCCTGTCTTATTTTCTCAATCTTCAATACATTTACCAGGCTGCTTACCTCATCTTTCACATTCTGCAAACCCACCAAAGCATTCAATTCAGCCAATAGCTCATCTAAACTTTGCTCCGGTACGGCAGGTATATCATCAGTTGGTTTGGCAGTAGCAGCTTTTTCATACTGGTTTACTTTTACATCAGGGTTAATCATCTTTGTAATCCCATCTAAACCTTTCAGCAATACATGAAACGGATTACTGGTATATTCCGGTTGTCCCTGTTCTGAATATTCTTTCTCTGCCTCTTCTGCATTTTTTGAATAAATATCTCGCTCCCGATAAATCTTGGGTTCTTTTCCTTCCAGTCGGGCATTTACCACTTTATAAAAAGCGGCTATGTATTCTTCTATGGTATTATCCACTCTTACTTTTCGTTCTGCTGTACCAAAAACAACAGAATCTGGTGTCGGACATCGGACTGTTACGGTTTTATCATAAGGAAATTCTATTACTTCCACATCGCCATATTCGTCGCTATCTACCAATAAAATGCGTTTGGTAGTGGCCAAAAGCAATACATGGCGGTTGTTCCAATAACCATGTACTGAGGCATCAATATATTCTTCTTCCTGAATAATGCTTGGCAAGGCCTTTAGCTCATTCCGGAGCATCAATAGTGCGAATGGGTTTAAATCTATCTGTCTTTTAATCTGTCCGTAAGTTGGCATTTCGATTAGCTAATTTTTGAATAAATTAAGTCGATATTTTGCTACAATGCAAACCTATATGTGATGAGGTGCTGGAATAGGGTGAGTATAGTGGCGATTTA
>CALRLN020000078.1:0-14273 GCA_943368675.1 Chitinophaga pinensis
GTTTGACCCTCTGGCTTTTGGAGTAACCATCAGAGCGGCTTTGCCTTATATGGACTTCGTGCTGGGCACTGAAGAAGAAATTCTGGCAGCTTTTATGACTGACCCGGCGCAACTGGAGATTAAACACCAACAAATTTCAGCGCCAGAAATCAGAGGCAATATTGACAATGCTATACAAGAGATATTGAAAAAAGGTGTTAAAACCTTAATTGTAAAACGTGGAGCCGAAGGTGCATCAATATTCAGACAAGGAGAAGAAGAAATAAAAGTACCGGGATTTCCGGTAGAAGTAGTCAATGTTTTAGGCGCAGGAGATTCGTTTGCAGCGGGATTTATGTATGGCTATCTTCAAGGATGGGACCTATTTAAAGCAGTAAGAATGGCCAATGCAACCGGGGCCATTATGGTAACAAAGCACGGCTGCGCCAACTTTATGGCAACACTCGAAGAAGCAATAGCATTTGCAGATAGCAAAGGGGGCTTATAATAATTCGGAAAAAATCTTTATAATATACATGACAAAGTTAAATAACTATATAGACGGACATTGGGTAAGCAGCTACTCAGAGGGAACGATCGATGTAAAAAACCCTGCCAGCCAGGAGGTAATTGCCAAAGTACCGCAAGGTTCGGTACAGGATGTGCAAAAAGCGGCTGAAGCTGCGGCAAGGGCATTTCCGGAATGGAGAAATGTGCCGGCTCATCGTAGAGTACAATATCTGTTTAAACTGAAAACATTGTTAGAAGATAACATTGATGATATTTCGAGAACGATAGTATTGGAAAGTGGTAAAACCTTTGGAGAAGCCAAAGCAGAAATGCAACGTGCCATTGAAAACGTAGAAAACGCCTGCGGTATACCAACCATGATGCAGGGTGATTTTTCGGAGGATATTGCCAGAGGAGTTGATGAGTTTATGATTCGCCAGCCCGTGGGTGTTTGCGCCTGTATTTCTCCGTTCAATTTCCCCGGTATGATTCCTTTCTGGTTTTTGCCTTATGCGCTTGCCTGCGGTAATACCTATATCATTAAACCATCAGAGAAAGTACCTCTGACTATGACCAAGGTAGTTGAGTTGATGGAAAAACTGGATTTGCCGACTGGGGTTGTCAACCTCGTTCACGGAACCAAAGAAGTGGTTGATGGTATATTGCAGCATCCTGCTATCCGTGCTATCAGTTTTGTTGGTTCGAGTAATGTAGCGCGCTATGTATATTCACAGGGAGCACTATATGGCAAAAGGGTACAGGCACAGGGTGGAGCCAAAAATCCGGTATTGGTATTGCCTGATGCCGATATTGAAATGACCACCCAGATTATTACCGATAGTGTATATGGTTGTGCCGGACAACGCTGCTTGGCGGCGTCAACAATTATTACAGTAGGCGAACACAAAAATATTACAGAAAGCCTTGTAGAAGCAGCAAAAGGTCGCACAACCGGCTTCGGTCTGGATGAAAGGAGCCTGATGGGCCCTGTGATAACGCCTGAAAGTAAAAACAGGGTTGAACAATTGATTCAGCAGGGAGTGCAGGATGGCGGCAGACTTCTGGTTGATGGCAGTAATAAAAAGGTTTCAGGCTTTGAGAACGGAAACTTTATTCTGCCAACAATTATAGAAGACGTTCCGCTAAGTAGTGATGTAACTCAAACTGAAATATTCGGTCCGGTTATGTCATTGCTACACTTGAATGATGTTGATGAAGCCATAAATTTTATCAATAGCGGCAAATATGGTAATGCCGCCTGTATTTTTACAAGCAGCGGTGCAAGTGCCAGAAAGTTCAGACATGATGCAGATGCCGGAAATATCGGAATCAATATAGGTGTGGCTGCTCCGATGGCACAATTCCCGTTCTCGGGCTGGAAAGATAGTTTCTTTGGCGATTTACACGGGCAGGGAATGCATTCAGTTGAGTTCTTCACTCAGACCAAAGTTGTTATTGAGCGCTGGCTGAAAGAATGGACACGTAAGTTTTAAAGATAACCTGATTTTAAAATATATCTATTCGTACACTTACCTCATTAAAATTAATGAAAAATACTTTAAAAATCGGCATTGTTGGGCTTGGGCGCATTGGACAAATACATCTTTCCAATATTGCTACCCGGATAAAAAATGCAGAAGTTGTGGCTGCCGCTGATATATCTGAAAACCTTCTGGATTTTGCCAGAAGATATGGCGTAGAAAACGTTTCCACTGATCCGGAATCTGTATTGACCCATCCGGAAGTTGATGCGGTGATTATCTGTACACCTACCCCATCCCATGTACCTTACACAATTCTGGCCGCGCAGCATGGAAAGCATATTTTCTGCGAAAAACCACTTGATTTAAGTATTGAGCAGATTCTGACAGCAAAAGAGGCAGTTGAATTGGCGAATGTTCAGTTAATGCTGGGTTTTAACAGACGTTTCGATGCGAATTTTCTGAAAGTAAAGGAAATGGTGCATAACGGCCTGGTGGGTGATCCGCATATTCTTAAAATTACGAGTCGCGACCCGAACCCTCCGCAAATAGAATATGTAAAATCTTCAGGAGGCCTTTTCCTTGATATGGCCATTCATGATTTTGATATGGCACGATATGTTATGAATAGTGAAGTAGTAGAAGTATTTGCCAAAGGTAAAGTATTGGTTGATTCACGCATTGGAGATGAAGGCGATATTGATACTGCTATCACGACACTGACCTTTGCCAATGGTGCCATTGGTGTAATAGATAATAGCCGCAAAGCAGTTTATGGTTATGACCAGCGTATTGAGGTTTTTGGCTCCGGAGGTATGACACAAACCAAAAACAACACCCCTGATACGCATGAGTATTACAATGAAAAAGGAGGACATCTGTCATTACCCCTCAATTTCTTCCTGGAAAGGTATGCTGAGTCTTATGTGAATGAAATCAATGTTTTTGTTTCCTGTGTACTAAACGGCGAAAAAGTACCTGTTGGCGCACATGACGGACTAATGGCTACAGCCATTGCAATTGCAGCTAAACAATCATCTCAGGAAGAAAAACCTGTAAAAGTAGAAGAAATACTGAACGCCTTAATGGCCTGAGAGTATCTGAAATAAACCTATTCAACCCTATACCCTGCATCGAATGGAATCATCCGGTTTACACACGCTCGACTATATAGTATTCTTTCTGTACTTTGTTCTCATAATGGGTTATGGGTATTGGGTATTTCGTAAAAAGAGTTCAGATAATAACACAGCAAATGGTTATTTTTTAGCAGAGGGGTCTCTCACATTCTGGGCAATCGGTGCTTCACTGATTGCCTCTAATATTTCGGCAGAACACTTTATCGGTATGTCGGGTTCGGGCTTTGCCATTGGCCTCGCTATTTCTTCTTATGAGTGGATGTCAGCCGCTACACTTTTAGTAGTTGCTGTCTTCTTTCTGCCTGTTTATCTGAAGAACAAAATCTATACTATGCCGCAATTCCTGCGTCAGCGGTATAATCCTGTTGTGGCTACCACAATGGCGGTTTTCTGGTTGTTGCTCTATGTTTTTGTAAACCTTACATCAATTCTGTATTTAGGCGCCCTGGCTTTGGAAGTTACCGCCGGAGTCGACTTTAATATGTCAATTATAGGCCTGGCTATTTTTGCTATCATTATTACTATTGGTGGCATGAAAGTAATTGGTTATACTGATGTGGTACAGGTAGTAGTGTTGGTCTTAGGAGGGCTTATTACAACATACCTGGCAATGGATCTGGTTGCAAAGCACTTCGATAAACCCAATATTTTAAGTGCTTTTGGTACATTAAAAGAGCAGACAGATGCCCACTTTCATATGATTCTGCCAAAATCAAGTCCTTATTATAAAGATTTACCGGGATTAACAGTAATTATCGGTGCTATGTGGATCAATAACCTGAATTACTGGGGTTGTAATCAATACATTGTGCAGCGTACTTTAGGAGCAGATTTAAAAACTGCCCGACAAGGAATTGTATTTGCGGCATTCTTAAAACTGCTTATTCCGCTGATTGTAGTAATTCCGGGTATTGCTGCTTTTGTGTTGTATCAGAACGGGGTGTTTCAGAAGGAAATGCTAGATGCAACAGGAGTAGTTAAACCTGACCACGCTTATCCGGTTCTGTTAAATTTACTACCATCGGGCCTGAAAGGTATTGCCTTTGCTGCTTTAACGGCTGCCATAGTTGCATCGCTGGCGGGTAAAGCCAATAGTATCTCTACTATTTTCTCATTAGATATTTATAAGATCTATATCAAGCCTGAGGCCACAGACAAACATCTGGTAAAAGTAGGTCGGATTGCCGTATGGGTAGCTATGGGTATTGCGGCTTTGATTGCTCCACAATTGAGGGTACTTAATCAGGCCTATCAGTTTGTACAGGAATATTCTAGTTTCATTACACCAGGTGTATTTGCTATTTTCTTTTTAGGCTTATTCTGGAAAAGAACCACCGGTGCTGCGGCGCTTGTTGCTGCATTGCTTACTATTCCGTTATCTTTAGCAGGAAAACTCTTGTTTGAGGAAATTCCATTTCTGGATCGTATGGGTATCATATTCCTGATTCTTGTAGCTATTATGGTAGCTATAAGCATGACTTCCAAAAATGCCGACAATACCAAAGGTATGGATATTGGTATTCCTAAACCCAATTTCACGACGGGCTTTATTATATATAGTACTATTATCTGTGGTGTTTTGGTGGCTTTGTATACTGCGTTCTGGTGATAGACGTCTGGTAATTAGTTTAATTGTAAAACATATTCTTTAATAAATGCGAGCGTGTCGCTCGCGCCACAAGATTTATAATATGCTTCTGACAACCAAAGAAATATTCAAAAAGTGTTATGGCAAATATGGTATCCCTGCCGTAAACGTGTTTTACATGGAAGAAGTGCACGGGCTCTTTGCTGCTGCCGAGAAAGCCAACGCTCCTTTTATTGTTCAGACTACCCCATTTGCGCGTGATTATGCGCACCCTAAAATGTTGCTTGCCATGATTGAGGCGGCAGCCAAAATATACCCGAAGGTAGTCTATGCTGTGCATGTAGACCACGGAGTAGAAGAGCATATCTATGATGCGATTGATAGCGGTGGTTATAGCTCGGTAATGATTGATGCTTCTCATGATGATTTTGATACCAATGTAGCCCGTACGAAGGCAGTAGTTGAGAGAGCTCATGCTAAAGGCATTAGCGTTGAAGCAGAATTAGGTGTGCTGGCGGGTATTGAAGATGATATAGTGATTGAGGCCGGAAAATCATCTTATACAAACCCGAAAGATGTAGAAAGATTTGTAAAAGCTACTGATTGTGATTGCCTGGCGATTGCCGTAGGTACGAGTCATGGGGCTTATAAATTCAAAGGCAAACAAGGTATTCAGTTTCATATATTAGAAGAAATCCAACAACGCTTACCTGAGTTTCCGTTGGTGCTGCACGGAGGGTCATCAGTAAATCCTGAAGAAATCCGCCGGATAAATAATGCTGGCGGGGCCTTAAAAGATGATGCGCAAGGTGTGGCTATGACTGAGATACAGAAAGCCATTAGTCTGGGGGTGTGCAAAATTAACATTGCCACTGATACCCGATTGTTATGGACAAGAGTTGTACGTGAGTTTTTCAGAGATACTCCTGAGCAATTTGCCCCTACTACCCCGGGGAAAGTGCTAATGGAAGAATATGTAAAGTTCATGCTCAATAAATTCGACGATTTCGGCACAACCGGCAAAGGAACAGATTTCGGAATTAGCTAATCTGCTGATTCACTCATTCACTAATTCGTGATTCTTATGGCTAAGACTATCAAACTAACTGTTGCACAGGCAACTATAAAATTCTTAAAAAACCAGTTCATCGAAAGAGATGGCGTTGAACAGCCTTATTTTGGCGGTTGCTTCGGTATTTTCGGTCATGGCAATGTAGCCGGCTTAGGGCAGGCATTGCAACAAAACCCGGATTTCAGGTATTATCAATGCCGTAATGAACAATCAATGGTGCATACTGCCGTTGCCTACGCCAAAGTAAAAAACCGTTTAGGGGCAATGGTCTGTACCTCGTCAATAGGGCCTGGAGCTACAAACATGATTACGGGTGCTGCATTGGCTACTATCAATCGATTGCCGGTTTTGCTTCTGCCCGGTGATATTTTTGCTACCCGCGAGCCAAACCCTGTTTTACAACAATTAGAAAGTAGTGCAACGCAGGATATATCTGTTAACGACTGTTTCAAACCTGTATCAAAATACTGGGATAGAATCAGCCGACCGGAGCAATTGATTTATTCACTGCCGGAAGTAATGCGTGTACTTACCTCTCAGGCAGAAATGGGTACGGTTACCCTTTCCATGCCACAGGATGTGCAGACATTTGCCTATGATTATCCTGAAGAATTATTCAAAAAGAGGGTTTGGAATATTGCCCGTCCGCGCCCGGATAAAGTGGCTTTGAACAAAGCTGCTGAATTAATTCAACATGCTAAATCTCCGGTAATTGTTGCAGGGGGTGGTGCAACTTATAGTGATGCCAATGAAATATTACATCAGTTTGCTACAAAAACGGGTATTCCGGTAGGAGAAACCTTTGCAGGCAAGGGAGCCGTAAGATATGACGCGCCATATTCTTTGGGGGGTTTAGGTGCTACAGGCACCAAATATGCCATAGAAATTGCTAATGAGGCAGATGTAATAATAGGTATCGGCACACGTTACAGCGATTTCACTACAGCTTCGAAGTCCATTTTCCAGAATCCTGATGTAAAATTCATCAATATCAATATTTGTGATTTCGACGCTTTCAAGCATGCGGCTCTTCCATTGGTTGGTGATGCCAAAGCAACATTAGAAGAATTAACTGAGCTATTAGGTGATTTTGAAGTTTCTGCCGATTACAGAGCCCGTATTAAGCAGATGAACAAAGCATGGGATGATGAAGTAACCCAGATTTATGCAGAAGGCAATGGTACGGTCCCTCCTATTGACCAGGCTGTGGTAATTGGCACCTTAAACAGTTTTATGGAGGACAGAGACATTATGATTAATGCCTCAGGTTCAGCTCCTGGCGATTTACATAAACTCTGGCGTGCTACTGACCCAAAGAACTTCCATTTGGAGTATGGCTACTCAACCATGGGTTATGAAATAGCAGCAGGATTAGGTGCTAAAATGGCTGATACTTCGCGCGAAGTATATATTATTTGTGGTGATGGCGGCTATTTAATGAATAATCATGAAATCATTACGGCAGTTCAGGAAGGGTATCGCTTTACCATCTTACTACTGAATAACAATGGTTTCGCCAGCATTGGCGGGCTTTCTGAAAGCATTGGTGGCGAGCGTTTCGGAACGAGATATGTGTATCGTGATGAAAATTCAGGGCAATTGGCCGGAGAATTCTTGCCCGTTGATTTAGCTAAAAACGCTGAGAGTCTGGGGGCTGTGGTTATCAAAGCAACTGATAAGGCATCTCTGGAACAGGCTCTGGCTGATGCAAAGAAGCAGGATAGAACAACTGTAATCTATATTGAAACAAGTCTGTATCGTACAGTAAAAGGCTATAATGCCTGGTGGGAAGTGCCGATTGCAGAGGTTTCAGAATCAGGAACTGTTCAAAAAGCCTTTGAAACTTATAAAGAAAACAAAAAGACACAAAAAATTTATTTATAGATTTAACTATCCAGGACATACAACGTACTAACGTATTATTACTATGAGCACTAAGCATATAAAATTAGGTGTAGCCCCAATTAACTGGACTAATGATGATTTACCGGAATTGGGTGCAGAAAACACTTTTGAGCAATGTATCAGTGAAATGGCACTTGCTGGTTTTGAGGGTTGTGAGGTTGGCAATAAATATCCTCGTGATACAGAAGTTCTCAAGAAAGCATTAAACCTTCGTAATCTCCAAATAGCTAATCAGTGGTTCAGCTATGAACTCACCACTAAGTCATTACAGGAAAATATCGTAGAATTTAATAAATTACTCGACTTTTTAGGCGCAATGGGCTGCACTATTGTGGGAGGAGGAGAAACGGGCAATAGCTGCCAGGGAAAAGATGTTCCGGTTTTTGATGGCAAAGGTATGTTACATTCTGCAGCTGATTGGAAAAAATACGGCGAGAATATGAATGAATTAGGCAAAATAGCGGCTGACAGGGGTTTTAAATTGTCATTCCATCATCACATGGGGACCATTATTCAGACTATTGAGGAAACGGACAAGTTTCTTGATAATACTAACTCTGATTATGTGTATTTGAATTATGATTGTGGTCATTTCTATTTTGCAGGTGAAGACCCGGTTACTGCTCTTAAAAAATACATCAGCCGTGTAGGGCATGTTCATTTGAAAGATATTCGCCCGAAAGTATTGCAACGGGTACATGATGAAAAATGGAGTTTCCTGACAGCGGTAAAAAACGGGGTATTCACAGTTCCGGGAGATATTGAAGGTTGTATTAACTTTCCGGCTTTATTCTCTATCTTGCAGGAAAATAACTATGAAGGCTGGGCAATAGTAGAGGCCGAACAAGACCCTGCAAAGGCTAACCCGCTGGAATATGCCTTGATAGCAAGAAATTATATAAAAAAGAACCTTGGTGCATGAGTGGACAATCACAGATTACCATTAAAGATATTGCCAGAAAATTCAAATGTTCGCCCTCGACTGTGTCGAGGGCATTGAATGACCACGACGCTATCAATATTGATACCCGTAAAACCATTCAGGAATACGCAAAAAAAATGAACTACCAGCGAAATCAGGTTTCGCTAAGCTTATTAAATAAAAAAACCTATTCTTTAGGTGTTGTTGTTCCCTCCCTTAAATACAGTAACCTCGAAGCCTCAGTTATTGAAGGACTGCAATCTGTTCTACAACCTTTAGGTTATACCATCAGCATCTTTATATCACAGGAAAGCCATGAGATTGAAGCACAGAACGTTGAGCAGCTATTGGCCAGCCGTGTAGATGCTATTTTTCTTTCAGTAAGTCAGGAGACCTATAATCTGGGTTTCTATGGGCATTTCGACAGGATTATCAATGCCAACAAAAGCCTCATTTTTATTGACCGCGATTACGAAGGTTTTAAATCAAGCCGGGTTGTGGTAGACGATTACCAGGGAGCCTATATGGCGGTAGAACATCTCATTAAAATGGGATGCAAAAGAATTGCCCATTTAAAAGGCCCCAGTGGTACTTCAGTATCTGAAAAGCGGCTGGAAGGCTATATTGATGCGCTCAAAAATTATAATATGCCTATTGATGAAGATATGATTCAGACCGCAGGTTTTCTGTCTGACAGAGCTATTTTCCCAACCAAGGCCTTATTAGATAATCCGATGCGACCTGATGGTATTTTTGCGGTAAATGACCGTGTGGCCATAGGCGCTATTTCAGTAATCCGTTCAGAAGGCCTAAGTGTTCCGGGCGATGTGGCCGTTGTCGGCTTTGATAATGATCCTTCTTCCGCTTATATTCTACCTTCGCTTACCACCATTTCACAACCGAGTTTTGAAATCGGAAGAGAGGCAGCCCAGCTTTTTCTGAACACCCAGAATGTAGATAAGGAAGGAGAAGCAAAATACGAAAAAATTATACTTCCCCCTGAATTACTGATTCGGGAATCTTCATTAAAGATTCTATAATATTCTTTTACTAAGATAAGGTCTCCTTAAACAACCTTAATGTGCGTTCCCATGCAAGTTTGGCCGCTTCAGGGCTATAACGTGTAGGTGCCGTATCATTATTGAATGCATGGTTTGCTCCCTCATATATGTATAGTTCATACTTCGTTCCGGCAGCTTTCAGTGCAGCTTCATAGGCCGGGATTCCTGCATTGACTCTTTCATCTAATCCGCCGTAGTGTAATTGAAGGGCTGCTTTAATTTTAGGTACGTCTGCTGCATCTGCCTGACGGCCATAGTAGGCCACGGCAGCATTTAATTGCGGCGAATTGACCGCCAGTTGGTTGGCTAATGCGCCGCCCCAGCAAAAACCTACACAGCCTGTTTTACCATTGCTTTCAGGCCTTGACCTGACGTAATCCAGGCCTTTCAGAAAATTATTTACATTCTTTTGTACATCTAATTTAGCAAATAAGCCCCTGGCTTCATCTTCATTGGCAGGAGTACCACCAAATGGTGAAAGGGCATCAACAGCCAAAGCCAGATAGCCGGCCTTTGCTACACGGCGTGCCACATCTTTTATATGTGGATTTAACCCTCTGTTTTCGTGAATGACAATTACCGAACCTAATTTTCCAGTAGTATTTTTAGGTTTGGTTAAATAGCCTCGCATGGTGGTATCATCTGCCGGATAAGTAATACTTTCTATAATCAGATCATCGTCGTCTTCACTTATGGTGCCTGCATAGGCATAATTAACCTCCAGTAAAGGCAATACGGCCAAAGCTGCAGCAGTGCTTCCGGTGAGTCTGACCAAACGCTTCATAAATTCCTCACGGCTTAAAGGTTTGTGAGTGTACTCGTCAAACAAATTAATAATTTCTTGATTCATAAACCTATGCTTTAAATTTTTGAAATATTATACTTGTATATGAAGGATATGTTTGAGGCTATCTTTTTTCTAAGCAGTCTTCACAGAAAAGTTCTAATTTTTATCACAGCGTTTGTATTGACAAATATATAAAAAAGAAGCTTGTCGCAAAGCAACAAGCCTTTTTATTAACCTAATTTTATATTTAAAATCTTTATCAACTCTTTATTAAAAGAGAAAGATGAGGTATATCTGCTATCGAATGTCTACTAAACACAGGGATTAATTTCCCCAGCGTTTTATATATAGACGAATATTAGTTTGTTCGGGTTTAATCGAAATTTGAATTTAATTAATATTTAATCTTCTCTCCGACTCAAACATTATTCAAAACAACTAACAAAAAATATATGTTCAAACATCTATTATACCATCTGGCATATTTTCTCGACAAGTAAGCGTATTTATAATAAAACAGTCGAGTTTTTTCGACAATAAGTCGGTAAAACGGTATAAACAGTATAAAAACAGTACCTTAGATTAATTATACAATTTGTTTATTAGATAATATCCGCTTACTTCGTTATCATTTTTATTAAACATGGCCATTCAGTCTTTTGTTCAGCGTCACCGGATTTTAGTTGTCCATATAGCATTCTGGTGTGCCTATTTTTCATTTTTCTTTTATCAGATCAGCTTTCAGAATGGTGACCAAAGTAGCTACGTACGGCTTCTGGCAGATGCTTTTGCGCATGTGTCAGTCATAGCTGCTGCCAGCTACATGAATTATTTTTATTTCCTGCCCCGATTTCTTAAGCATAAAAATATCTGGCGATATCTTTTAGAGTTTATTATCCCTTTTATTTTTCTGCATGTATTCCTTATTTATGTGAAACGCCAGATATATATAGATAGTGGTGATATACGCCGCATTGAAGTAGTTTATAGCACTAAATTCTTTATTAAAAGCTTTATCAGCGCTATTTTCATTGTGATTTTTGTTGGAATGTTGAAATTTATTGAAGATTGGTTTGAACTTGAAGCCAGAAAAAAAGAAGTAGAAAATGAAAAACTGACTGCCGAATTAAGATTTCTGAAAGCCCAGATTAATCCTCATTTTTTATTCAATACGCTTAACAATCTCTATTCTCTGGCATTTACCAATTCGCCTAATACCACTGAAGTAATAGCCAAACTTTCAAAAATGATGCGCTATATGCTCTATGATTCAAATCATGCCAAAGTGCCTTTAGATAAAGAAATTGAATACATTGAAAACTACATAAGTCTTGAAAAGCTTCGCTTAAATCATAACATTCCGATAGATTTTGAAGTAAAGGGTAATACAAGTCAGGCAATGATAGTACCTTTGGTATTGATTACGTTTCTGGAAAATGCTTTTAAGCATGGTGTAAACGGCAATGACCCAAATTCGTGGGTGAAAGTATTATTGCTTATTGATGGTAAAGCATGTATTTATACAGTCGAAAACAGCACTATTTCATCAATGAATGGTAATATCAGAGAAAGTTCGGGGATAGGTTTACAAAATCTTAAAAGACGCCTTGAATTAAGTTATCCTAATGGTTATGAATTAAAGGTAGCAAACAAAGATCGTAGGCATAGTATTCAGTTAAAGATAGATTTGTGATGAACATCAGATGTATTATTGTTGAGGACGAACCCTTGGCAAGAAATTTACTAGAACAATACATACAGAAAGTACCTAATCTGGATTTAGTACAATCTTTTTCTAACCCACTTGAGGCATTAGATTTCCTGCATAGGAATACGCTTGATATACTGATATCAGATATTCAGATGCCTGAACTGACAGGTATAAATTTATTAAAAATTTTACCCGTAAAACCTTTGATTATTCTTACTACAGCTTACCCGGAATATGCCCTTGAAGGTTATGAATTGGACGTAATGGATTATCTTTTAAAACCCATTACCTTTGAAAGATTCTTGCAGGCGGTTGAAAAAGCCAAAAGCAGGTTGCAGGTTATCAGGCAGGCAGGTAATCATGAATTAAGCCCGAACAAGTCTTTTATATTTGTAAAAGATCGGACTAAACTTGTCAAAATCAAGCTGGAAGATATTATTTATGTAGAGGGTCTAAAAGATTATATCATTATTTATACAAGGGACAAAAGAATTGTTCCTCTTCAAACACTTAAATCTTTTGAAAGTCAACTACCCTCCAGTCAATTTATACGTATCCATAATTCTTATATTGTTGCTTTTGATGCCATAGAAGCAATTGATAAAGAAAAAGTACAGATTATACCTATCAATTACCAGACGGGTACTCCGGCAAAAACATTTTTACCTATCAGCGATACTTACAGGAAAGCGTTCAGAGAGTTTATTGAAGATAAAGCCCATTAGTTTGCAGGAAACGTCTGTTTTATCTGGCTGGTAGAATCAGGCAAGGGAAAATTTCTTTTATTTCTTAAAGAATCCAGTCTGGCAGCATTTTTAGTCCTGATTTCTTCATTTGTTGCACTGAGTAAACCAACCAGATATTTTACGTCGTCTGTCTGAATAAAATCAGGATTTTTTTGTACTGCCTCATAATTTTCCGGTTCATTGTGCGCATCCCATACTGCTATTCTTAAACCTTCATTATGGGCGATTTCAACTTGCTCCGATGAAATAAGATTATTTGAAATCGTAATACCAAATAATCCTAATTCTTTGGCAATACTCATGCCCTCATCAAAACTCTCAGGATAAATAAACAGCCGGTATCTGCTTCGTTTAGCCTGTAAAATTTTAAGAAACACTTTATCAGCTGATTCTATACAGATTTTTCTCTCCAGATTATACTTTTCGGCAATGGCAATAATTGCTTCTGCAAACTGGTTGAAATACGCTTCATCATCATTTGTTTCTCTATAGAGCTTACAATCAAAAGTAAACCGGTATTCTGATACGTTGGCAATATTTGAAAATAGCTGGTCTAATGAAATAACAGCGTAGCTCATATAAGGGGTTTCATTATAATGCCCATTTTTAACCTGCTCCCATGTGAGCGAGTTAACTACCCCCTTCAAATTTGTTTTCGTTGATAAATCATAATCATGAAAAGCCACCAATACTCCATCGCTGGTCATCTGTATATCCAGTTCACTCCCGTCCGTACCCAGATTGATACAATTAGCAATAGACTCAAATGAATTCATCGGATAGGTTGAGGCAATCCCCATTCCTCCATGCCCTAAGACTGTAATCATATCACGATTAAGATTATCTATCTCGAAAATAATTATTTCTTTTTCACAAGAAGCGAAGAAAAAAAGTGTAAGAAGTGTGAGGAGTCTGGTCATAAAACGCAATTAAGATTTAAAACGAGTAACCTACCGACATACCATACCAATGTTTAACTGACTGGCCTGTTGATAATATCGGACTGTAATTCAAACGAAACATTAATCCACGACTGGTTTTCTGATACCGATACCCAATATTAAAATTAGAACTAAGGCCGTTGTTTCTTTCCACAGCAAAATCCACCGGGCTTGCGCCGACAATACTTGTAAAAGTCTGCCCAAGGCCTGCCTCTATATGGTGGGTTCTACCATAATAGGCATTGACAGAAAACGGGACGGTTATGTCAGGGTTCAGGTTCGTTTCAAAGTCTCGTAAACGGTAAGTACCAAGGCCCATTCTCATGCCGATATGTAGTTTCTTTCTCTGGTAAAGAAGACGCTCGTAATTAATAGAGCCGTAGCCGCCCATGCCCAAGGCTTCAATATATATAGTGTTCAGTGGCCGATAA
>CALRLN020000079.1:0-14261 GCA_943368675.1 Chitinophaga pinensis
CCTACGGTGGTGACACTTTTATCAAGAAAATATAATCAGATGGACATAAACGACCGTACTTTACTGGCCGATATGGTTTTTTACGGCAAAAGTTTTGAGTTTACAAGGGCTGTGATTCCGAACATTCCTGACTCGCTGGTGATTGCTTATGCAGATTCTAACCTTGTCAAAAGCTGGAACGGACAAGCCTATATATGGGCGCATTTTATAGACAACAAACTACTGTTTGAAACGAACGACAGAATCAAAGACAAATATATAGGCGAGCGCCCCGCCGTAAATGAAATAGGCTCTGATTGTCCTGGTCGAATCGGCCAGTGGTTGGGTTGGCGAATAGTAAGCCGTTACCGAACCGAAAATCCTTCTGTTACGTTAGTAGATTTAATGAAAAACGCCAATGCGCGCACAATTTTTGAGCAATCAAAATATAAGGGTCAAATAGATGATGAAGAATAGTCCGTCTGCCCGATAACCGTTTAATTTTTAAAATCCTCGTGGTTAAATAATGAGGATAAAGCACTATGGCAAAAAGAACCCAAAGTTTTGGAGAAGAGGCTTCAGAAAAAGACAAGAAAAAAATCAGTAAGGAGCGCTTTAAAAAAGCGTTAAAAGTTTTCAGGTTTACATTACCCTATAAGTGGACATTTACGATAGGTTTCATTTTTTTGATACTTTCACAAGTAACTTCCATGAGTATACCTCTCTTAATGGGGCAAATGGTTGGTGCTATAGTATCTCCTGGCAAAGCAAGTTCTTTACCAGAAGCAAGCCCGGTGGGAGGCATGAACGTTTTGGGAGATAAACTGCAAAATGTTTTTCACTCAAGCCCCGGTTTTACATTGAATGAGGTAACATTCTTATTTGTTGTTCTGCTGATTTTACAGGCCGCTTTCTCTTTCTTAAGGGTGTATACTTTTACACGGGTATCAGAGCAGTCGATGCGTGATTTGAGAAAAGAATTATATACCAAAATCATTACTCTACCCATTACTTTCTTCGAAAAAAGCCGTGTAGGTGAATTAATGAGCCGGATCACTTCTGATGTATCACAATTGCAGGAGATTTTATCTACTACATTGGCCGAGTTGTTCCGTCAGGTATTCACTTTAGTTGGCGGGGTTTTACTGATTACCCTTATATCAGGTAAGCTTACCCTTTTTATGCTATCTACTTTTCCTTTTTTAGTGGTTGCCGCCATTGTTTTCGGAAGATTTATAAGAAGGAACTCTAAAAAAGTTCAGGACGAACTGGCTAAAACCAATATTATAGTAGAAGAGACTTTCCAATCTGTTAATGCAGTAAAAGCATTTACTAATGAGCGCTATGAAGTAAAACGATATACATCTTCTATACAAAGTGTAGTAGATTATGCTTTAAAAGCTGCTACTTTCAGAGGAGGCTTTATTTCATTTATCATTTTTGTGATATTTGGTGGCGTAGTAGGCGTTGTATGGTATGGGGGTAATCTGGTATTGAGTGGTGAACTAGATTTTAAAGACCTTTTCACCTTCATTATCTATACAGGCTTTATTGGTGGTTCTGTTGGCGGCTTAGGTGATATGTATGCGCAGATTCAAAAAACCATCGGTGCATCTGAAAGAGTATTGGAGATTCTGGATGAAAAATCAGAAGTAGATGTTACGCGTCCTTTTGAATTCAGAAAAACACAAGGTAATATTTCATTTGAAAACGTGGGCTTTGTGTATCCTTCAAGACCCGATGCGTCGGTTCTGAAAGACGTCTCTATTACGATTAAGGCGGGTGAAAAAATTGCATTGGTGGGGCAGAGCGGGGCAGGTAAATCGACTCTTGTGCAATTGCTGATGAAATTATATCCGATTACCAAAGGGAAGATTGTGATTGACGGAACGAACATTGCGAATCAGGATGTAACAGAATTAAGAAGTAATATTGCCATAGTGCCGCAGGAAGTAATGCTTTTTGGTGGAACAATTTTCGAAAATATAGCTTACGGGAAGCCCGGAGCTACTGAAAGTGAAGTTTTTGAAGCAGCCAGAAAAGCCAATGCCTTTGATTTTATTAATTCCTTCCCCGAGAAATTCCAGACAATTGTAGGTGAAAGAGGATTAAAACTATCAGGCGGACAGAGACAAAGGGTGGCTATTGCGCGTGCCATTCTGAAAGACCCGGCTATTCTGATTCTCGACGAGGCCACAAGTGCTCTGGATTCTGAATCAGAAAAACTGGTACAGGATGCACTGGACGAATTAATGAAAAACCGTACGACGATTATTATAGCTCATCGTCTGGCAACTATCCGGAATGTCGACACTATTTATGTTTTGAAAGACGGAGAAATTACAGAGTCGGGCTCACACGATGAATTGATTCTGAAAGAAGAAGGAATTTATGCAAATCTGGTTAAATTACAGTTTGATAACGTAAATTTGCTGGTGGAATAATAAGCATCTGAAATATTATCTGATTGTCTGCGGTTTCAGGCAGGATAATACTCGTTGCTTTTCATGAATTTATAAATGTAGAAATCATGAATCTCTCTAAAAATACACTGAAAGAATTCGACTTACGCCACACGGGTTGTCGGGAAGATATATTGCAATCGTTTCAATCTTATAGCCATGCGCTTTCGCATGGAGATCTGGAAAATCTGTTTGGTGAGCGCTTTGATAGGGTGACGATTTACCGTACCCTGAAGACTTTTGTCGAAAAAGGCATCATCCATAAAGTTTTAGATGATGAAGGCGGCACCAAATATGCACTTTGTCGGTCAACAGAATGCCACCACGATGAGCACCACCATGACCACGTGCATTTCAAATGCCTTGTGTGCGGTAATACCACCTGTATTGAAAGTGTGCATATTCCGAAAGTAAGTTTACTCGAAGGTTATAAGCTATCAGATATTAATATGCTTATGCAAGGCACATGTCCTAATTGCAAAGCATAAGTTTTGAAGATTAACCCGTTATTGTGAGTTTCGCTCTTCTACTGTTTGTTATTCATTCATGTCTTACAAAACTAAGCTTATTATAGCGCTTGGGCTCGTGTATGTGGTCTGGGGTTCTACCTTTTTAGGTATGAAGTATGCCATCGAGGTATTACCACCTATGATGGTTTCCTGCTTACGATTTCTGACCGGGGGAGTCCTGCTCTTTATATTTACCCTATGGAAAGGATACGGGATACCCGACATGACTCAAATCCGTGGTGCTGCGCTAGTGGGTGTGATGCTAAGTGGTATAGGTAATTGTACAGTAGCTTTTGCTTTGCGTTTTATGCCGTCCGGTTTAGTGGCCTTATTAGTAGCTACCCTACCTGCCTGGATGATTATGCTTGATTTCTGGTTTTTCAGTAAAACCAGGCCAACCATGATTGGTCTGATTGGGCTTATTGTAGGGTTATTCGGCATGGTCTATCTCCTGGACCCTATGAATCCGGCCCATACCAATAACCGGGAAGTGGCCATTTTTCCTGCATTACTGGTTTTTGCAGGTTCTGTTGCCTGGGCTTATGGTTCGCTAAAATCTCCGTATTTATCATTGCCTAAACCTATTCAATCTACTGCTATTCAGATGATTGCCGGTGGGTGCTTTTCGTTACTCATGAGTCTGATATTTGAAGACAATCATCTGCAAGCCTTTCGTGCAATGACCGTAGAGACTTATATGTCAGTACTGTATTTAATAGTAGTGGGGTCTTATGTAGGTTATAGCGCCTATTTATGGCTAATCAATAACGCCCCACCGCAGGTAACAGCTACTTATGCCTACGTTAATCCGGTAGTCGCGTTTTTCCTCGGGTGGATTTTCAAAGGAGAGTTGCTTACCACCCGCTCGCTAATTGCCTCGGCTATTGTGCTGACAGGCGTTATATTGATGACAATAGGCAGAAGAAAACCCGCTGCGGCTCATGTTCCGACTGAATAGTTTATGATGTAAACTTATCCAGTTGTTTTACCAGCACATCAAAATCTTTCGGATAAGGCGCTTCTATCTTTACTACCTCACCATCTAATAAGCGGAAGGTAAGCGAATGTGCATGCAAGGCCACTCTTCTGATCAATGGTAATTCTTCTGTTCCTTTTTTGAGATTAAACTTTTTGCTTTTCAGTTGTGACAAGAAAATATCATCTCCACCATAAGTTGGGTCGCATACAATGGGTGCTTTCAGGCATTGTAAATGTACGCGAATCTGGTGCATACGCCCGGTAATCGGAATACACTCTACAAGCGTGTGATGACGATAGGCTTTAAGCGTAAAAAATATAGTTTCGGCTATTTTACCTTTCTCACGGTCAATTCTTACCGCTGTTCCATCTTTCAACTGCGCAATAGGCAGGAAAACCGAAACACTGTCAAAATCGTGCACGCCATTTACAACTGCATGATAACGCTTGGTTACTTCACGGTTTTCAAATTGCATTGCCAGATTCCGGTATGCAGCAGGATTCTTAGCAATGGCCAGAACGCCGGATGTTTCTTTATCCAGTCGGTGGCACAATTGTGCATCATCTGAATAGGCTTTAGCCAGCCTGAGAATACTCTGGTGTTTATCTTGTGTGCGTTCGTCAAGACTTGCCAGATAAGGAGGTTTATTTATAACTATATAATCGTTGTTTTCAAAGATTATTATCTCTTCGAAGACCACAGGCTTAAGTGATGTTTTTATTTTTGGTGCTGGTGTTTCCTGAAAATCAAATTCAAACTCGTAGTCCATATCGCTGTCTGGTAAAATGAAACTTTCTGCAAATTTAGGTTTTTAAATTTTAAAAAAAGACAAAACAAATATTTGGAAAGTTCTTGGATACGCTATCATTTTTTTTAACTCTATTAATTTGATATATTTGCATACATAACTTTTCATTCTCACTTCCTTTATCATTTAAAGAAAAATCGAACTCCGATTTTTTATGTCCTTAGCCATGAAATTTAAACTACTGTTTACTTTTATAAGTATTAGTATTCTTGTGATTAACAATAATCCCGGATATGCCCAGGCTCCTGTTATAATCACGTCTAAAACAAAAATACCTGTTGCAGCAACTATGGCTCTTGAAGTTTTCAGAGATTCAACAGCGAAACTGCCCTTTGCTCAGATACCCGGACAGAACTTTAAACCTTTAGGTAAAGATTATTTTCTTTTTCCTTATACGAATCATACTCACTGGGTCAGGCTAACCGTCAGGAATATTGATGTTACAAATAAACACTGGACACTACAATGGCTTAATCCATTGGCCGAAAAACTTGATTTCTATATTTCAGATAGTACACAAAAAGGATTTTCTCATACTGAATACAGGTTAATAACCAAAAAAGAAAAAAAACTGCTGGAGGTAGAGCCGGCTTTCCATTTTGAATTGCCTGCGCATTCGTCCAGGATTATTTATGTCAGAGTTTCTTCCCAAAGGGGGCAATATGGTACTATCAGCATTCATTCTCCGTCATCATTAACCAAAAAAACCTTAGATGCTTATATAGAACAAAGCTTCACAAATGGCTTATTATTCTTTCGCTTTTTTCTGGTGGTAATATTGGCCGTTTTTATAGTTAAACTCCCGATATTCCGCATTTATTCTCTGCATACAGTCGTAAAGACTTTTACTTATTGGGGGCTGATGAATGTGCCCGGTCCAATTTTTACGGCTAACCCTGATATAGCAAAAAAGATAGATTTTCTTTCTTACAATTCTATCACTATCACAAGCGGCCTTTTTATTTTAGTGGCATTTGCTATGAATATGCTTCCTAAATGGCATAAGAAAATAATCTACTTCTTTATTTTTGCCACTGTTGTGGTTGACATCATGGCAGTAGTTGACTATCAATGGTATTGGCTCAAAGCCGGGCTTTATTTAACCATTTCTTCTTCTATCTATTTTCTTGGTCTTTACATCTATAGCCTTGTAAAAAGGCTTCCTACACATAAATACTATTCAATTCCTTTTATTCTAAGCATGATTAGTTATTTACTCATTTGCTTACGCTTATTAGGTTGGCTTGAATACAAACCTCTTTTCCGGCTTTCATCATTATTATTTATGGTTGAAAACTTCGTTTTTGTCTTCTTCCTCGGGCAAATATTCAGAAGTGCCGAACGCAGCAAACTAGTAGCTGAGCAACAGCTTGGATTTAACCTTGAGCAGAATGCCCGCCTGAAAGAACTGGACAACCTGAAAACCACTTTTTTTGCTAATATCTCGCATGAATTGCGTACACCTCTTACTTTGATTTTAGGCCCGATTCAGGAATTGATACAAAAGTATCCTGCTGAAGGATTATTATCTATGATGCAGCGCAATACGCAAAGGCTCCTGGTACTTATTAATCAACTTTTAGACATTAGTAAACTCGAGGCAGGGCAAATGAAAGTTGAAGTGAGCAGACAAAATATCAGCCAGTATTTCCGGACTCTCACGAGTTCATTCACTTCATTGGCTGAAAGCCGGAACATAACCTTTGAAACTTCCCTCGGGCGTGAAGCAATACAGGGTTATATAGATAGAGATAAGCTGGACAAAATTATCATAAACCTGCTTTCAAATGCTTTTAAGTTTACGGCAAATGGAGGTAAAGTGATTGCCTCATTAGCCAATAATCATGATAAGTCTATCACACTTACTATCAGTGATACAGGTATCGGTATAAAAAAAGACAAATTAGATAAGATTTTTGATCGCTTCTATCAGGTTGATAGCTCTCAGAATCGGAAATTTGAAGGAACAGGTATCGGGCTGGCTTTAGTAAAAGAATTAGTAGACGTCTTAAAAGGAAGTATAAGTGTAGAGAGTCAGGAAAATGCCGGAACAACATTCAGGGTAAAACTCCCTGTCGATAAAGAGACATGGAAAGACCAGATAACGGAAGAAAATTCAGAAACAGGTGAATACGCTTCCACCCAAATGCCAATCTTAATAGAAAACGGCCAGGTGGATTCTATTAATGAAAATGCCATCATTGACCAGGAAAATATATTACTGGTAGTAGACGATAATGCAGACATAAGGGCTTATATCAGAAGTATTTTTGATAAAGAGTATCAGGTAATTGAAGCGATTAATGGAAAAGAGGGTATTAGTAAGGCTGTCGAAAAAATCCCGAACCTGATTATAAGTGATTTAATGATGCCTGAAATGGATGGCTTTGAGTTCTGTAAGGTGCTGAAATCTGATGAGAAAACAAGTCATGTACCTATCATTATGCTTACTGCCAAAGCTGATATAGCAAGCAAGATGGAGGGACTTGAACTGGGCGCAGATGATTATCTGACCAAGCCTTTCAATAAAGAAGAAATTTTAACAAGGGCACGAAATCTGATTTCGATTCGTGAGAAACTCAAAAAATGGTACGGCAAAGAAATTGTTGAATTGAAGCCTGACGAAATCAGGGTTAACTCTATTGACGAAGCATTTATACTAAAAGCTAAAGAAGTGATTGAGAAAAACCTTTCAGACAGCCATTTTGACTTAAGCCGATTTGCTGATGGAATGGCTATGAGTGCTGTTCAGCTACGACGTAAGATCAAAGCACTCACTAACCAGACTGCCGTAGAGTTTATTCGCAAATACCGCTTGCAAAGAGCCGCTAGTTTGCTAAGGCAGAAAGCCGGAACTGTTTCTGAAGTTGCCTTTAAAGTAGGTTTTGAGAGTCTTCCTTATTTTACTAAAGTATTTCAGGAAGAGTTTGAAGTTACACCATCTGAATATTTGAATCGCCAGTAAATATAATAGTACATATGCAGATAGTGCCGCTTGTAGGCATTAATCTGCCCTAATGCTTAGCTCCTGCCCTACTAGTGTATCGGTAAGTAAACCTGTTGTATGTCCGGGTAATACAATGATACTACGTGCTCAATGCAACGCCGGAACCATCAGGTGGTATAAACATACTACTTCCTGTATATATTTCCCGTCAGAACACGTATCTCACAGATTAAGCCAAAAGAAAATACGACAAATGCCGTATTGATAGGGTATGCATAAGGTAATAATTTTGACAAAAATTTTAAACCTAAAGCATACTTATGAGGAAAAATATTTACTACCCTTTCATACTATCAATGATAGTATTGTTACTAGCCGCCTGTGAAGGCCCCGCCGGAGAAAAAGGGCCAATAGGACCCCAAGGAGATAAAGGAGATACCGGCCCGAAAGGAACAGCCGGAAGTGCAAAATTATATGCTACCAATTGGATTGCTGTTACGAAACAGGATATGGTAAGCCGCTACACCAAAGACGGAATGTATATCAGTACAAGTTTTAGCGGAGGCGATATTGATAAAATATCTCAAAATGTAATAGACGATGGGGTAATACTAGCCTATGTACGGAAATCAACCGACAAAAATAAGATTATTGCTCTTCCGTCGGTAGTTGATTATGGAACTGCGGGCGAAAACCTGCAACAAGTTTACTACGCAATAGCTGCTCCTAAAAAGATTTCCTGCTTTATAGAATATTCAAAATCCGTTGCCGACATCGGTAAGTATCTTCAGGATGAAGAATACCGTTTTATCGTTATTCCCGGTCCAAGTGGCTTCCGGACAAAAAATATAGATTTAAGCAACTACGAAGCGGTAAAAGAATACTTTAATCTCAACGATTAATTTACCTGAACAATCATTCTAAACTTAAAATTGACATTTCTTATGAAAAATATTCTGTATATAATTATTCTATTCTCCGTTTCTTTCCTGTTTAATGGATGCAAGGGAGAAGCAGGAGATACCGGCCCTATAGGGCCAAAAGGAGAAAAGGGAAAGACTGGTGCAGCAGGTGACGCCGGTACAGCTCAAATATTTGCAACAAACTGGATATTTGTTAACAAACAGGATCAGATTAAATTCTACAATTCAGATGATTTATACACGTCTCAAGGGTTTTCGGGTGGTGAATTAGATAAAATATCTCAAAAGATATTAGATGACGGCATTATTCTGACTTATCATCGTTGGGCCGCAGATAAAACAAGAACAGTTTTACTTCCTAATGTAATAGATTATGGCAATGCAGAGCCTGGTCTGCAAATAAGCAGATATATATCTATTTACCCTAAAGGAGTGGATTGTTTTGTGGAATTCTCGCAGTCTACAGATATTAATAAATATCTGGCAGATGAAGAATATCGTATCATTATCATTCCCGGAGCCAGTGGCTACCGTCTGAAAAACATTGATTTCAACAATTATGAAGCAGTAAAAATAGCGCTTAATCTAAAAGACTAATTATCTGCCATTATTTAAACAGAAAAAGTATCATGAAAATAAATACATACCTTATATTATTCTCATTCTTAGTTTTAACAGCCTGTAAAGGACCCGCAGGTGAGGCCGGACCGATTGGGCCACAGGGATTAACAGGTGATAAAGGTGCAACCGGAGATCTTAGCAAGTTTAATGTAATAGCAACAGAATGGTATGCCTTTAAAGATACCGATTTTATTAAAGCATACGATACTAAGACATCTATGAGCAAGGTAACGCTAAGCGGCAATAAACTTAATCAGCTTACTGATAATATTATAAAAGATGCCTTAATTCTGGTTTATAATCGGGTTACGGACACTCCTGACAACATCTACCCGCTTCCGTTTACTATTCAAGCACCCGAATATTCTTATCAGATATTGTATGGATTTGAAGTAAAACCAAAACAAGTTGATTGCTTTGTGAAGTTCACAAAAAATATTCTTCCGGAGGAATATTTTATTGGTGAAGAATTCAGAGTGGTGATTATACCCGGCCCAAGTGGAGCCCGTCTGAAAAATATTGATTTAAAAGACTATGCAGCCGTGAAAAAAGCTTTTAATCTACAGGATTAAGCGTTTTAAGTCTTCTCTCGTTCAATTGCTTTGAATTTTTAACCGGGGGTGAGTATTCAGTTAAAGCTGAATATCTTACCCCTTTCTTATTAACCTGCCACAGGTAGTTTAAATGTAAACCGGGTTCCTTTATCAATCTTGCTTGTAACACTTATCTTGGAGTGATGGGCGTTGAGAATATGCTTTACAATAGCAAGGCCAAGGCCTGTACCGCCAGTTTCACGAGATCGACTTTTATCTATCCGATAGAAACGCTCAAAGATCCGGGACAGGTGCTCAGGTGCTATACCAGGGCCATCGTCTTCTATCGAAACCTGGAAGTGCTTTTTCTCTTCTTCAATCTCAACTATTATCTTCCCATTCTCTTTTCCGTATTTGATAGCGTTCTCTACCAGATTGGTGATTACCTGAGAAATCCGTTGTTTATCGGCTATTACCCATGCTGATTGTAGTTCTTTCGGCCTGATTTTTAGTGTTGCGCCTCTGGTTCCGGCCTTAGATTCCAATTGTTCAAATATTTCTTCAGTAATATGCTTAAGATCTATTTTCTCGAAGTGCATTTTTAAGTCACCTTTTTCTACCTGCGAAAGCGTAACCAGATCTCTTACCAGGGCATCTAAACCATCAAGACTTTTGGCTGCTTTGTTTAAGAAACGGTCAAGAATCACAGGGTCTTCTTTAGCACCGTCTATCAGGGTATGTATAAAGCCCTGAGCGGCAAAAATAGGTGTTTTTAATTCGTGCGATACATCTGCCAGAAACTCCCGTCTGAATACCTCCATTTTCTTTAATTCGTCAATTTCCTGTTGCTTGCGGGTAACATAAACAGAAATTTCAGAATTAAGTTTCTTAATCGGATTGACGCTTCTGATCAATGTTTTGCGTGAAATATCAAAATCACGGATTTTGAGTTTCTGAATGGTTTTATAAATCTGCTCAACCTCCCGGAAAACCAGAATATCAATAGTATAAAAGACAAAAAAGAAAGAAGCAAAAAAAGAAGCTACCCCTACTACAAACAGCATAGCAGCACTCACATTAGGCACAAAACTCAGAAATACAAGAGAAACTGTCGTAATCAATACGGCTAGAAAAAACGCAATAATACGGGGGCTAAACGACATTCCGGGTGAATGATTAAATTATCAGTTCCTACTTTAAACAAAAAGCTGTACAAAGTTAGTTGATAATTATTTTTTACATACAGATTTGTTATTCATCTGTAAACATATATCCTACGCCTTTCAGTGTTTTGATATAGTTTTCACCTACTTTTTCACGTACTTTCCGGATATGGACATCAATAGTACGCTCTACAACAAAAATATCCACGCCCCAGATTTTCTGTAGAATTTCATCACGGCTGAATACTTTATTGGGATATTGCGCTAAGAAGAAAAGCAATTCGAATTCTTTTTTGGGTAATACGATAGTTGAACCATCAGGCTTTGTAACCGTATAATTCTGGCGATTGATATGCAGGCCTGCTACTTCCAGCGTATCACTTGTATCTGATTTCTGTGCTTCGCGGCGGAAAAAAGCATTGATACGGCTCATCAAAGCACGGGGCTTGATAGGCTTGGTCAGATAATCATCGGCTCCTACTTCAAATGCGGCAATTTCAGAATACTCTTCAGAACGGGCAGTAAGATAGAGAATGTAGATACTTTTCATTTCGGGCATGGCGCGTAGTGTCCGCCCTACTTCGATGCCATCCATGTGAGGCATCATTATATCAAGAATAACTAAATCAGGCAGAAATTCACGGGCAACTTCAATCGCTTTTTTGCCATCAGAGGCGGTGGCAACCTTATACCCTTCTTTTTCAAGGTTGTAGCTTAACAACTCCACAATATCAGCTTCATCATCAACTACCAAAACACGGTGAGCAGAACTCATAAAGGCGTTTTCAATTAGTGTTCTGCAAAGTTATGATTAAAAAATCGTTAGGTGTGTTAAGCCAATGTTAAATCTTATCCAAAGGCATTATAATCACCTGGTTTATAGCATTTTTACCCACAATTGCCAGACAACTGCTTATTGAAAAGCCATACCTAACCTATTTATAATCAGTATCTTCTGTTTCTGCCCCGGTTTTCAATAATTTGTAAGATTTTTAGAAAATTGTTCAGGTTTTTTTTGCGTTACAAATCAAAAAACTCTAATTTTGCAGTCCGATTTTCAGAAAGTGTGTAAATACGTTTTGAAACGGCAGAAATCAGTCTTTATCTTGATACCTTTTTTAAAGGTGTCGCTTCCCCTGACAAAAGGCGAATTTTCTGAATCAAATCAACGGAAATGATTGATAATGAGGCGAGAATGTGAGCCTTTCTTCATGATTCAAATCAAATCTTTTTGTAAAATTCCTTAAAATCTGAAAGACAATGGCGAAAGACATCGCAGGATATGTGAAACTTCAGGTAAAAGGCGGTCAGGCTAACCCTTCACCACCAATCGGTCCGGCATTGGGTTCTAAAGGCTTGAACATCATGGAATTTTGTAAACAATTCAACGCTCGTACTCAGGATAAAATGGGTATGATTTTGCCGGTAGTAATTACTTACTACACTGACAAATCGTTTGAATTTGCCATCAAGACTCCACCCGCTGCTATCATGCTGTTAGAAGCAACAAAGGTTAAAACAGGTTCAGACCAACCTAATCGTAAAAAAGTTGGTTCGGTTACTTGGGATCAGGTAAAAACTATTGCCGAAACCAAAATGCCAGACTTGAATTGCTTTACTGTTGAATCAGCAATGAAGATGATTGCCGGTACTGCTCAAAACATGGGTATTACCATCACAGGCAACGCACCGTTTTAAAAAACGCTGAATGATTTATCATTCACTATTTATTCATGGGAGTTATGCACAGCATAACGCTATAACCAAAAACAAGCAAATGGCAAAATTGACCAAAAAAAGAAAGGAAGCAATGTCGAAGTATGATGCTTCAAAAGCTTATTCTCTAAAAGATGCGGCTGACGTTTTGAAGCAAATAGCATACACTAAATTCGACTCTTCGGTAGATGTTCACGTTCGTTTGGGCGTTGACCCTCGTAAGGCTGACCAAATGGTACGTGGTGTGGTTGCATTACCACACGGAACCGGTAAAACTGTTCGTGTTTTAGTATTATGTACACCTGATAAAGAAGCTGATGCAAAAGCTGCCGGCGCTGATTATGTAGGTTTGGACGAATACATCCAAAAAATAGAACAAGGTTGGACTGACATCGACGTGATTATCACGATGCCAACTGTTATGGCTAAACTTGGTAAGTTAGGTAAAATCCTCGGACCACGCGGATTGATGCCAAACCCTAAGTCTGGTACTGTAACGCTCGACGTAGCAACAGCAGTAAAAGAAGTGAAAGCTGGTAAAATCGACTTTAAAGTTGATAAAACCGGTATCATTCACGCTTCCATCGGTAAGGTTTCCTTCTCACCTGAGAAATTAGCAGAAAATGCTACAGAATTGATTCAAACTTTGTTGAAATTGAAACCATCTTCAGCTAAAGGTACTTATGTGAAAAGCATATCACTTGCAAGCACAATGGGGCCTGGTATTCAAATCGACAGAACCACCATTAATGGATTGTAATCATGACAAAAGAAGAAAAAGGAGCAATGATTGAAGAGCTTGCAGAGAAATTTGCAGCTACCCCTTACTTCTATATCACCGATGCAAGCGGATTGAACGTTGCTAAAACCAATGAATTACGTCGTTTGTGTTTCGAGCGTGGTATTGAGTATCGTGTAGTGAAAAATACACTGATTAGCAAAGCTCTAGAAAGATTAGATACCGATTACACGTCGTTTGACGGAACTGTTCTTAAAGGTTTTTCAGGTGTGATGTTCCACGCAGAGTCGGGCAAAGTAGCTGCAAAATTGATTAAGGATTTCCTGAAAGCAAATAAAAACAGCATCACTTTAAAAGGTGCTTCGGTTGATTCAGCTTTATTTATCGGCCACGACCAATTGGATACGTTGCTGACATTGAAATCAAAGCAGGAATTGATTGGCGAAGTTATCGGTTTGTTGCAATCACCTGCCAAAAATGTTATTTCTGGCTTGCAAAGCGGTGGCAACAAATTGGCTGGTATTCTCAAGACTTTGTCGGAGAAAGAAGCAGCCTGATCAGTTTACCGCTTGTAGCCTGAAAGGGTTATCACTCTGTAAACACCCATCAGTTTTATAACTGATATTAAATTCAAAATTATTTATCAAAAACAAGTATTAACTTTTAAATTCTATACAAAAATGGCAGATTTGAAAGCATTTGCAGAGCAATTAGTAAATTTGACTGTAAAAGAAGTAAACGAATTAGCACAAATATTGAAAGATGAGTATGGTATCGAACCAGCAGCTGCTGCTCCGGTAATGGTAGCTGGTAACGCTGGTGGTGGCGAAGCTGCTGAAGCTCCGGCTGAAAAAACATCTTTCGACGTAATCTTGAAAGGTG
>CALRLN020000080.1:0-14232 GCA_943368675.1 Chitinophaga pinensis
ATCTGAGTAAATAGCAAAAATCACTACTCTGTTATTAGTTTCCTGTGCATATTTCAGCGCTTTATCTCTGTAATAAGCTGCGAGCACTTCTTTACCTAATTGCGTATAGCAGTTGGCAATGCAATGTGGATTATCGGCTTTGAGATTGGCGCTGGTAGCACGAGGCAATAATTTTTCGACCTGTAAATAATAGCCTAATGATTTGCTGTAGTTTTTTATACCGAAATTTTCATAATAATTGTAGTCACCATAGAAATCCAGAATCCAACATAAATTATTGGTATTATAAGTCATTTTTGCTAATGGAAGCGCTTTTTCCATATATTCTATGCACTTATCAGTCCTGCCATTGTTATTCAGTACAAAACCGGTAAGTATATAGGTATAGCATAAATCGTAAGGGTCTCCGCCTGCTTTTGTTAAAGTCTCAATCGCTTTTGAATACAATTTGAGCGCCTCTGTATAATTACCGTTGCGGTCTTGCTTCTTCCCTAAAGCTCTCATATAAAGCCCTTTGCCTTTAAGCCAGTTGGTTTTCTGTGTAAAGCGTCTTAAGGAATCCAATAATCCGTCGGCTCGTTTGTCTGCCAGATTAACGGTTCGTTCTGTTAATAAACTTAGTTTTCCTATTATCAGTGTATCGCGTTGAAAAGAATGATTTTGCTTGCTCAGGGTTTGGATCTGGTTAACCAATGTATCCAATGAGGGGTTTTGAGCAATCCCTTTGAAAGACAATCCAATTAAATAAAAGCAACACAATAGCTTATTCATTGGCGGCGAAGAATATGGGGCATGAGTAAAAATAGCAGATTTATATAACGCTTCGCAAGAAAATAGCTTAAAATACAGGAAAACCTGTAGGAAAATAAATACTTCTCTGTACCTGAAACAACAAAAGCACCAGGTTTCTGATGCTTTTGTTTATAGATAATAACTGATAATATACTTTGTGAAAGCCTATAAAACTCTTCTAATTTATTAACGGCGAACCGGAAGTTCGCCCCACAAAATAATTCATTTCTTTTTCAACTCAATATCCATGGATGCGGCAGGCATTTCCAGGGCAATTCTGTCTATGTCGCCTTTGGCATTCATCAGGAACTTAAACTTGATATTTTCCCAGTCGCCCAATGCTTCAAAAATATCGTAGTGATAATGACGCAAAGCGATTTTCTCTGTGTGGAAGTCGGCCTTTAACGAGTCTCCATTTGTAGCAATAGTTAATATACCATAAGCAGGGTGTTCGTAAATTCCGGCATAAGCAGTAAGAGGATGAGTAGGTCTGGTGTCTTTTTGCCTTTGAATTTCGTTATCAGTTTTTGCTCTAGCTGATTTTTCTTTGGCTTCCAGAAAATCTTTTCTCAGTCGGCTATTCCAGTCTATTAAGTTCTTTTCCAGATAAGTATCAGCAATATAATTGGTAACGGTTGTTACAAAATTATAACCCACAACACCAGTATTGGTCGTAATGAACACGGCCAGGTTATCATTAGGGAAAACGGTCATTTGTGAGCGATAGCCCTCAATTGAGCCTCCATGCTGGCGGCGAAGATGCCCCCGATAGGTATTAATTGTCCAACCCATACCATACGTACCAAAACCAAGCTCGGGGTATTTCGCTTCGGCAGGTTGTACTACCGCCCAGGGGGTATGGTTTTCTTTAAGATTTTTTTCCGAAACAATCACTTTATCACCTGCTTTTCCATTATTCAATTGTAATAGTAGCCAGTTAGCCATTTCAGTTACATTGGCTTTTACAGCTCCGGCAGGCCCTATGCCATCCACATTGCTATCGAAACCTGCTTCTTTTTCAGGATTTTTTTCATCATCGTACGAAAGCGCATAATCAGTATTTTTCAACATCTCAGGATAGGTAAGCACTGTGGTTTTCATCCCAATAGGGTCGAGGATTTTCTCCCGCACGTATTCCTCCCAGGTTTTACCAGATAGACGTTCAATCAATACTCCTGCAGCCATATACATCAGGTTATTATATTGGTATTGGGCATATATGGGTTTATTGAGAGGCAGGTATTTCAGCCTGTCGAACATTTCCTTCCTATTCAGAGGGGCAGCTACCCATACATAATCATGGCGAGGTAAGCCCGAACGGTGAGAAACCAGATCACGGGCTGTAATGGTTCGTGTGGCATATTCATCATTCAGCTGGAAATCAGGCATATACTCTTTTACAGGCTTGTTCCAGTCTAACTTGCCCTCATCTGCCAGAATAGCCAGACAGGCGGCAGTAAAAGATTTTGAACAGGATGCTATTCCAAAGAGAGTATTAGCTGTAACAGGGGTTTTAGTTTTAATGTCTTTTACACCATAACCTTTGGCATACAGGAGTTTGCCATTTTTTACGATACATAAAGCTGTACCCGGCACAGCCCATTCTGTCAGCATTTTATCAACAAATACATCCAGTTCTTTGAGTGTATCAACAGGAGCAATTGCCTTGGCCTTTTTCTTTTGGGCAAAGACCGGAGAGAAGACAAAAAGGAGAAGGAGCAGGTAAATATTTTTCATCAGGTTCAGTTTAGGTTATGACCAAAAATAAGCAAATCTGATGAAAAATATAGTATAAAGCAGGAGAAATCAGCAAATAGTTGATATCGAATCAGAGTCCCCGCAACCACGTAGTCAATAATCTCACACCATAGGCTGTACCTGATTTCATAGAACCATATTCAGAGTCAGCAAAAGCCATTCCTGCGATGTCCAGATGTGCCCAGTTGCTGTGTCCGTCTATAAAAATTTCTAAGAATTTAGCCGCTGTAATAGCCCCTGCAATTGGTAAGGAAGAAAGGTTTTTCACATCAGCAATGTCTGATTTCATCATGTCCTTATAATCGTCCCATAATGGCAGGCGCCAGACTTTCTCACCACTCGCCTGGCCTACTTCAAATAGTTGATTGGCTAAGTCATCGTTGTTAGATAATAAACCTGCGGCGTTGTAGCCCAGGGCAGCAATACAGTTTCCTGTTAAGGTTGCTAAATCAATAATTATTTCCGGCTCGTAGTTTTTCTTGATATAAGACAGGCCATCGGCTAAGATAATACGCCCCTCAGCATCTGTATCTATTACTTCAATAGTTTTGCCTGAATAGGTATGGATTACATCACTTGGTTTCAAGGCATTGCCATCCACACAGTTTTCAGTAACCGGAATCACCCCTATCAGATGCACAGGCAATTTCAGTTTCGCAGCCAGTTCGATGGTTCCTAAAACAGCTCCTGCTCCGCCCATGTCTGACTTCATATAACTCATACTACCAGCCCCTTTGATTGATACACCACCTGTGTCAAACGTTACGCCTTTGCCTACCAGGCCGATTTTCTTCAAAGGTTTGTCAGACAATGCACTCAGGTTATACTCTAATACAATAAATCTGGGTGGGTTTTCGGTACTCCCCTTTCCTACTGCCAGTAATGCCCCTAATCCCAGTCCCTCACATTCTTTTTCATCAAACACCTTTACATCAAAGCCATACATTTCACCTGCTTTCAGGGCGTATTCTGCCATTTTTTGCGGATATTTCTTGTTGGCAGGTGCATCAACCAGGGTCATGATTCTGATCTGGGTTCTGGCTGTTTCTTCACCGATTTGTGCCAGTGATTGGGCTTTTTCTATGCCTTTTTCTGCTACGCAGATACTAATTTCTGACTCTGCGGCAAAGAAATCTACTCCCTCTTTCTTATCTGTTTTAAATACACCTATCTCGTATTCAGCCAGATAAATGCCATTTACGATGTATTCTATATTAGCCTCAAATTTGCTTGTTTTGAGGTCAATACTTATTGAAAGTGGTAGCTTTTTCTTATTATTATAGAAAAACGAGCGGAAAACCTTAATGAGGTCCATAGGCCTTGGGGTTTTGCCTAAACCTATCAGGTATATTTTTTCAAGCTCTTTTTTAACCGGATATATCGTAAGTATCTCTTTTAAACCTGCCTTGAAATCTTGTTGCAATACAGTTGGATTCAGCCCCGCCTGACGGGCAATTTTTGAAAGATTTTCAGCTAATTTTTCATTGTCTGCTAAAGGATATATGATGGCTTGTGGTGAGCCAATTTGAGAAGATATATTGATTATCATTGTATTTCTGTTGATTCGGTATACGTATAGTGTACTTATTAAATAAATAAAGTAATGAGAAAATATTAATTGATATTAAAACTCATAAATCGAATATATTTAAATACTCTCTTAGCTAGAATTTTCTCATTATTTCTTATCTGGAAGGCTGTTACTTTTTTTACCTGAAAAAAAGTAACCAAAAAAGCAGGCATCATTTAACTCGTACAATTAAAAGTCTGACATTCTCTTTCCATTTCCTGTAGTTTTCTACATGACTTTTAATCGTACTCAAACAAGAAATGATGATTTAAGGATATAATTTTTAGTTGCTATTTTTGTAGAAATACTCTCAATTAATTTTATACCCTTACTTACCACGAATAACACTAAATTTCAGATTAGTGTCAATCGTGGTTATAAAACAAATTTTAAAAACCCTTAATAAAACAGCCATTCAAGGGCTTTAGAAAACTCCTGTCCCCAACGTTTTTCAGTGTGCTCACCTTTTGAGTCGAGTGAAAGTTTTACCTCTACTTTATCGGCTGCCCAATGCTGGCTATCAATAGTATCTTTGATTTTCTTTACACCCGGAATCATCGTTGCTCCTTCCTTACCGCCGCCATATAAATAAATTTTGCTATTGGTGGGGCTAAAGAATTCAGCAATATCGAAATATATTTTGCCAGATACCCATAAGGATGGTGAGAAAACCATTAAACGGCCAATGGTTTCAGGGTACATCAGCCCGGCATACAGGCTAATCAGACCTCCCATAGAACTACCGCCGATACCGGTGAACTGCGCCTCCGGTTTGGTTCTGTAATTAGCATCAATGTATGGTTTAAGGGTGCGCACAATAAAATTGGCGTATTTCATACCCATGCCCTTACCTTTTTTCTCAACAGTATAAGGAGAGTATTCTTTAAAACGGTCTTTATCTCCATGATCAATCGCTACTACAATTACATCGCCTTTGTCTTGTTTTGCCAATAAGGACAAACGTTTGTCGATTTCCCAGTTCCCATAGCCTGAGCCTTCACCGAAAAGATTCTGCGCGTCCTGCATATACAAAACCGGATAGCGTTTGTCGGTATTCTGCTCATAATCATGTGGCAAGAGAATATGAATAGCACGGGTCTGGCCCAATTGAGGAATGCTGAAGTTTTCGGATACCAATTGTACCTGAGGCATTAACCTGGCAATTGAAGCTGTAGAGCCATCCTGCCGCCAGAAAGGCACAAAATCCTTAACGCTCCCTTGTTTTTTTGTAACAACACGGTTTGAGGGTGCATTTCCATACGAATCCAGTTCAACAAAATCCCAACCTCCTCTTGTGTACTTATATTCTATTGTATCAGGCAGATTCTTCTCGGGCGGAAAACTAAACTTATATTTACCTTTACTTACCTTTTCCATTTCAAACTCTGTCAAATCAGGGTACCAATCACAAAAATTTCCGGATAGGTAAACAGGTCTTTCATCATCTACTGGGGTTGCTAATTCTAAACTTAATAGTGTACGATTACTCATTTTTATCACTCTTTGTATCCTAAATAACCATCAAACATACGTAAGAAAACTTTGTTTTGTGTATTTGAGTTCAAAAAAACAGCATTTTTAATCTGTCAATATGCTGAAAATCAAATACTTGTGTGGATATTGAAAATACAACTTCTCAGGATAATATGCTGCCGGAGAAGGTTTTTGAAAAAAAATCCTTAGCTGAAAGTTAAAAAACTATACCAGCGCCTCCCATAAAATTTCTATAGGGTGCAACGCTGTTCTGCCAGTTCCATCATGTATCTGATGGCGGCAACTTGTGCCGGGGGCTGCAATGATTACCTCAGCCGGTTGTTTTCTGACTGTCGGGAAAAGAACCAATTCACCGATTTTCATCGAAATATCAAAATGCTCCTGCTCATAGCCAAAAGAACCTGCCATACCGCAGCAGCCCGAAGGAATCAAATGGACTTCATAATTAGCCGGAAATGAAAGCATCTTTTTAGTCGGGGTCAATGAAGCTACTGCCTTTTGCTGGCAGTGACCATGCAATTTAATGAGCCGTTTCTCTTCCGTAAAACTACTTTTGCTGATATTGCCTTTATCTATTTCACGGGCAATAAACTCATCAATCATCAGGGCATTTTTTGCCAGATTTTTGGCGTGAGGTATTAATTCATCATTTACGAGATCAGGATATTCGTCTCTGAAAGTCAGGATTGCCGAAGGCTCAATACCAATTAATGGTGTATTGTCATTGATGATGTCTTTCAGAAGGCTTACATTCTTATTAGCCAGTTTTTGCGCATCTTTCAGCATCCCCTTAGACAGATAAGCTCTACCCGCATCGACATGGGCTGGTATAATAACCTGATAACCCAATTTCTGTAACAGGAATACTGCCTTTTTACCAATCTCTACATCATTAAAGTTGGTAAACTCATCGCAAAAGAGGTATACTTTCTTATCCGATTGGGTATCTCCCGTTTTAGCTATGTGCTTATCATACCATTTTTTCAGAGTGTCTTTCTGCAAAAGCGGCATTGTACGGTCAGGATGGAAACCTACTACTCTATTAGCGATTTTGCGAAGCGGTGCATTATCAAAAATCAGGTTATAAGCCCAGGGAACGTAAGAAGCAATTGTACTCATTTTAGAGTAATTGCCGACCAGCCACGAGCGGACCGGAACACCGTGTTCTTCGTTATAATGCTGCAAAAACTCCATTTTAAGTTTAGCCACATCCACATTTGAGGGGCATTCAGATTTACAGCCTTTACAAACCAGACATAAATCCATTACCTCTTTTACTTCTTTGCTATCAAAGCGGTTCAGTTTATCCGACTTTGTCAGTATTTCCCTTAAAATGTTTGCTCTGGCACGGGTAGTATCTTTTTCGTTACGGGTAGCCATATAGCTTGGGCACATGGTTCCGCCGCTTAATTCTGTTTTACGGCAATCACCGGAGCCATTACACTGCTCGGCGTGTTGCAGAATATCCTGATTATGAAACCTGAAAACCGTTTTGAAGTCTGGTGTCTGCTGCCCTGCTTCATAGCGCAGGAACTTATCCATGGGTGGTGTATCTACAATCTTATTAGGGTTGAAGATATTCTGAGGATCCCACACCTGCTTTAACTCTTTGATTAAAGCATAGTTCTTTTCTCCAATCTGCTGACGGATAAACTCTCCTCTTAAACGGCCGTCACCGTGCTCACCAGATAGTGAGCCCTTATACTTTTTAACCAAAGTCGAAATTTCTTCGGCAATCAGTCTGAATTGCTTATGGCCTTCTTCTGTTTTCAGGTTAATAATGGGGCGAAGATGTATCTCTCCTGAACCTGCATGGGCGTAATGCACGGCAGACATTCCGTTTTCTGCCAATATTTTGTTGAAATCAATGATAAATTCAGGCAGATCGTTTACATCTACTGCGGTATCTTCAATTACAGCAACTGCTTTTTCATCGCCCGGCAGATTGGATAATAAGCCTAAGCCTGCTTTTCTCAATGTCCATATCTTCTTGGTATCTTCTCCGAACAATACCGGGAAATGATAGCCCAGGCCATTGGCACGCATTTCTGCTTCCATTTCCGCAGCTAATTGCTGAATCTCTTCAATATTATCTCTGGCTAATTCTACTACCAATATAGCCCCGGGGTCTCCCTGCACAAAGAAGCGGTTCAGCATCTGCTCTTTGTTTTCTTTGGTGCACTCCAATATATAATGGTCTATCAGTTCAACTGCAGAGGGTTTATATTTCAATGCAATCAGGTTCGCCCGCAATGATTCATCAACAGAATTGAAATGCACGCATACCAGACCGGTAAACCGTGGAGGGAGCGGATTAACATGTATTTTTATTTCAGTCAGAAATATCAGTGTACCTTCTGAGCCTGCAATAAGTTTGCAGAAATTGAATGGCTCTTCTGAATCCGGAGTAAATACCTGGGTTTCCAATAGCTCATCAATAGCATAGCCTGTATTTCTGCGCTCGATTGTTCTTTTAGGAAATTCCTTCCTGATTTCTTCCTGATTATCTGTATTGCTTAGTACCTTATTAATATGCTGATACAACCTTGTTTCAAGACTACCATTGCCAGATTCACATTTTTTCTTAAATCCGGCGGTATTTAAATCCTTAAATTCCACATAGCTTCCATCACTCAGATACCCTTTTACTTCCAGCAGGTGGTTGCGGGTTGACCCATATACAACCGAATTTGAACCGCAGGAATTATTACCTACCATACCGCCTATCATGGCGCGGTTGGCAGTTGAGGTCTCAGGTCCAAAAAACAAACCATGCTCTTTCAAAAACATATTCAGTTCGTCGCGTACTACACCCGGTTGCACCCTTACCCAGTTTTCTTCTTTGTTAAGCTCTAATATTTTAGTAAAAGTTCTTGATACATCTACTACAATACCACTGCCTACCACCTGCCCGGCCAGTGATGTGCCGGCAGTGCGGGGAATCAGTGACGTATTATTTTGTTTAGCAAAGGATATTAATTTTTTTAAGTCAGATTCATTTTTAGGAATAGCTACTGCCAGAGGCATTTCACGATATGCCGATGCATCGGTGGCATAAAGTGTCCGCATAACTTTGTCGTAATGAAATTCACCTTCTAAGGTACGGGCAAGCTGTTTCAGTTGGTCATCAAGCATTCTCTGTCAATTCTAAATGGGTATGTCCTGTACTCGTTTTATCAGACTTCAAAATTAGTCATTATGCTGCTAACTTATTTAAAAAGTACAAAAGAATTATTTTCATTAATGTGTAAAAACATCTGTTCGTATATAAATACCGTTAATTAGCGTTTTGCTAAAAACAATCTTTCAAATCCTTACATATCAGTTTTTTAGTAATACTTATTTTACATTTTAAATAAAGTAAAAATTTGTATTTTTACTTACAAAGAGGCTAAGCTGATAAAAACGAATTTTAGTATTTTTCTAATATTATTGATGCTAATGATTAAGACATTGAAAACGATTGCATACCTATAAAAATGAGAAAAACAGTTATATCATACTTATAGATAAAGTAGCATTATTTTTATTTTAAAATACGAAGGCAAACTCTCTGACACATATAGCAATTCTTTATAATTGACATTTGGGAACGTTATTGTCTACAATACTTTTTTATCATTTTTCACTGCGGCGGTGCCGGTGTAAAATATAAAATCGTGGAAATCAACTTAGAAAGACATATGATATATATGATTAGTACAATTTTTAATAAGTTTTTTTCTGAAATCCTTGAATTTTTAATCTATTTTTTTGGACTTTAGGTATTTCTTTTTGTAGTTTTGAAAGTTGATTGGACGTAATGTTCTATCTTATCCTGTCATATTACAATTTTTATTGGTATTTAGAGCAGTATAAGATTACGACAAAAGTCTGATAGACAAGTTTTTACGAAAATTTATTAACTCACTTTAATTACAACCTATGATGAATTCCTACCAAGTAGGCCGCTTTTCAGAGCGGCTATTGGCTAGTGTGAAAAATTCTGTTTTCACTCTCGCTGTATTGTTACTCACATCATTCACATTTGCAGTAATGGCACAGGATGTCACAATTACAGGAACTGTAAAAGGTACTGATGGAATCGGGTTGCCCGGTGTGACTGTGCAGGAAAAAGGTACTTCGAAAGGTACTCAAACAAATGTAGATGGTACCTACAGACTAGCTGGCGTTTCTAAAAACTCCACTTTAGTATTCAGTTTTGTTGGTATGGAGGCCAAAGAAGTTGCTGTTGGTAATCAGACTGTTATTGATGTAACCCTATTAGACGATTCTAAAGCGCTTGAAGAAGTAGTAGTGGTTGGGTACGGTACTCAGAAAAGAAAAGAGATTTCAGGAACTGTAACAAGTCTTGGAAGCCGTGATTTCAACCCGGGGGTTGTGACAAACCCATTAGCAGCGGCACAAGGTAAAGTGGCAGGTTTGGTTATTACTCAAAGTAGTGGTGACCCTAATGCCCGTCCTACTGTACGCTTGCGTGGTACAGGTTCATTGAGTGCTGGTAGTGAACCTTTATACGTAATTGATGGTGTGATTGGTGCACCAATTGAAAACGTTGCTCCGGAAGACATCCTTACGATGGACGTTTTGAGAGATGCCTCTTCTGCGGCTATTTATGGTTCAAGAGGTGCTAACGGTGTAATTCTGATTAATACCAAAAGAGGTAAATCAGGTGCTACTACTGTTGACTACAACGCATATGTTGGCCAGGAAAAAATTTCACAAAGACCTGAATTATTAAATGCTGCTCAATTTAGAGAAGCTGCACAAAAATACAATCAGACATTTGATGACGGCGGCGCTGATACAGATTGGTTGAAAGCGATTACTCGTACAGCCTTGTCTCAAAACCACAACGTGGGTGTTTCAGGTGGTTCTGAAAACTTCTCTTACAGAGCATCTGTAGGATACCTAGACCAGATTGGTACTTTGTTAGGTTCGAGCAAATCCCGTTTGAATGGTCGTTTGAATATGGATGCGAAAGGAATGAACGGAAAGTTGTTGATGAAATTCAATATGTCAGCTTCGCAGGCAGATGGAAGTTTTGCTCAGGAAAGAGCTATCGGTTTTGCTATGAACATGCGTCCTACTGACCCGCTTTATAACTCTAATGGTACTTATTTCCAGCTTCCTGGTACATTTGGTAACTTTAACCCATTAGCGGTTCTTAATAGCATTTCTCAGAAAGAAAGACTACAAGACTTTCTGTTTAATGCACAAGCAGGTTATACAATCATTGATGGTCTGTTCTTCAACGTGAGTGGTACCTTGCGTACGCAAAACAAAAACTCAAGCTATTATGCTGCTTCAACGCCTGATAACTTATTGCGTATAGTAGGTGGAAACGCCGCTTCAAGAGGTTTAGATGCGGTAGTTGATAAACAATTAGAAACTACTTTAAACTATACTAAAGCTATTACTTCTAACAGTAACTTAAGTGTATTGGCAGGCTATACTTATCAGGATGTTGTTTCTGATGGTTTCGGTGCCTCAAATAACAACTTCCTGACGGATGTTTTTGGAGCTAATAACCTTGGTGCAGGTCTTGGTATCAGAAGCAATCCAAACCTATTGGGCTCATATAAAAATGAATACAAACTGGTTTCGTTCTTAGGTCGTGTGCAATACAGCTTAATGAACAAATACTTTGCTACAGTAAATATGCGTCGTGATGGTTCGACTAAATTCGGTGATAACAACAAGTGGGGCTTCTTCCCATCTGTGTCAGTGGGCTGGACGTTGAGCGAAGAGTCTTTCTTAAAAGGAAATCCTGTTGTTGATAATTTGAAACTTCGTGTAAGCTGGGGTAGAACCGGTAACTCTGAAGGTATTGCTCCTTTGCGTTCAAGAGGTTTCTACGGTACAAGTGGTACTTATTACGATGCAGCGCTTAATGATTTCTTACCATCGTATGCTATTCAGGGTAATCCAAATCCTAACCTTAAATGGGAGGTTAACGAAAACTATGGCGCAGGTATCGACTTCGCTTTGTTGAAATCAAGATTAACAGGTTCGATTGACTGGTATACCCGTCAAACCAAAGACTTGTTATATGTAGTAAATGCTCCGCAAGAAAAAGGTTACGTTTTCCCTACTATCCTGGCTAACGTAGGTAGTATGCAAAACAGAGGGGTCGAAATTGCCTTAACTTATCAATGGGTTGATAATAAAGATTTCACCTTTAGTTCAACTTTTGCTGGTTCATTCAACAAAAACAAAGTTATCAGCTTATCGAACGACTTGTTCCAGGCTCAAAACCAGATATTCCTGACTACTAACTTAGGTAGTGCATTGAGAGGTACTTCTGCCGTGAACTTCTCAGTTCTACAAGCAGGACAACCGGTGGGTGTATTCTATGGAGCAATTGTTGACAAAATCGAAAACGGCAAATATGTGTTTAAAGATATTGATGGCAACGGCAAAATAGAGCAACAGGCTGGTGACAGAACTTATCTTGGCGACCCGAATCCATTCTTTGTAGGTGGTTTAACAAATGCCTTTACTTACAAAAAATTCGATTTCCAATTCCAGTTAACAAGCAACCTGGGTGCAAAAATCATGAACACCAACCAATTGTTATTAGGAAGACAGGATGGTCGTATTGCTGAATCAAATGCCCTTGTATCTGCTTTAACTTCACCTATCAACGATAACCAGACAATTCCGATGGACTATTATGTTGAATCAGGAAATTATGTTCGTTTAAACAATGCATCTTTGGGTTATACTTTACCTGCTAACTTAGGCGTTCTGAAAAGAGCACGTATTTATATTGCAGGTAATAACTTATTGTTATTTACTAAATACTCGGGTGTAGATCCTGAAATTAGTCAGGCCTTGAAAGTAGACGGAGATAATCAAAGAGCTCCGGGTATCGATGTACGTGAGACTTACTACAAAACTCGTGGTCTTACAGCAGGTATCAACCTTTCTTTCTAATAATTATATTTAAAGAGACTGATTAAAACTATCAATAAAATGAAAAGAAAAAATATTATAAAAGTACTTTCTGTATCAGCACTTAGCTTAGGTCTAATCAGCTTGCAGTCATGTACTGACCTGACAGAGCCTGTTTACGGTTCTATTATTGATGATGGTAATTTTCCTAAAACTGACGACCAGATTGCGGCGGTATTAGGGCCTGCTTATGGTGGTTTAAGAGGAATGACTGATAACTGGTTTAACCCGAGTGAAGCAACAACTGATGAGTTGATTGTGCCTACCCGTGGTGGTGACTGGTATGATAATGGTGACTGGTTGGCTTATTCACGCCATACCTGGACATCTCAACACGGCCCAATCAATGGTGTTTGGGGCTTTATCTTCGGTAATATCTCGCAGGTAAACCAGTTAATGGTAGTAGTAAAAAGTAATCCGAAAGCCGTTTCTGAACTTAAAGCTATTCGTGCTTTTTATTATTTTATGGCTATAGACTTGTTTGGTAATGTGCCTATCGTAACAGATGCTGCTTCAAATGCCGGAACAAAAAGCCGTGCAGAAGTGTATGCTTTCATAGAGAAAGAATTAATAGATAATATTCCAAACCTGAATACCGCTAAAGTATACAGCCGTATGAATCAGGATGTAGCTAATATGCTTTTAGCGAAATTGTATCTGAACGCAGGTGTTTATAAAGGTGCTCCAGAATGGCAAAAGGCCTATGATACTGTCAATAAAGTTATTAACTCTACAAATGGTTATGCTTTATCAGCCAATACACTGGATAACTTTGTGGTTCAAAACCAATCTTCAACGGAAAATATCTGGGCAGTGCCTTATGATAACTTTAAAGCAGGTGGTATGAACTTCCAGATGAGAACCTTACACTATGCGAACCAACGCACTTATAATCTGGGGCCTGCTCCGTGGAATGGTTTCTGTACTTTAGCTGAGTTCTATAACTCTTTCGATTCTAAAGATGCCCGCTCCAAAATGTGGTTGACAGGACAACAATATGCGGCTGACGGCACACCGTTATTAGATGCTAAAAACCAGCCACTGGCATTTATTACTGATTTTAATAAAGACCAGATGACTGATGCTGATCCTGAGTTTCAGGTGGCAGGGGCACGTTCTCAAAAATATGAGATTCAGAGAAACAATCCGAACGGTGACCAAAGCAATGACTTTGTTGTGTTCCGTTTAGCAGATGCTATCCTGATAAAAGCAGAAGCGGCTTTCAGATTAGGTAAAACTGCAGAAGCGCTGGCTGGTGTAAACACAATCAGAACAAGATCAGGTATTGCTCCTTTAGCTACTCTGACCGCAGATGATATTTTAGCAGAAAGAGGCCGTGAGTTTGCCTGGGAAGGTTGGAGACGTAACGATATGATTCGTTTCGGTACTTTCTCTAAAGAAAGAAAATTCATGAAGAACGTGGATAAAAACAGAGAATTGTTCCCGATTCCTCAACCTCGTATTGATGCTAACCCGGCTTTAAAACAAAATCCTGGGTATTAATTATATATGAGCTTAAAAAAGGCAGATCAGGTGTGGTCTGCCTTTTTATTTTACAGCCGATAGACCAAGCTGTTGGCATTTAACCTATACCAATGAAAAAAGTACTTTTGATTATTCTCTGTTCCTGCTTGCTGATCTCCTGCCAGAAAAAAGAGGAT
>CALRLN020000081.1:0-14211 GCA_943368675.1 Chitinophaga pinensis
TGGAATACGTATTCATTGACTGGTGAAAAAACTGCGTTGGGTTATTGAACTCGCAATATTCAACGGTCAATGCTGATTTGCTGATAACCATGCCATTCCAGATATGTGGAGAGATAAACGCATTGAAGCCCATCCAGATTATAAGCATCCCTAAGGTAAAAAGAGTTGATCTGATTAATAGTCCGGCTGGTAAATGATTTGACATATAACCCTGGAGAATTTTAGATTAATTTAAACACGAAACTTTTTCAGTAATAAAAGTGATGGTTGTCATATCATAAAACAAGATGCTTTTTGCCTGTCAGAAGTATAAGACCTGAAAATTTACAGGGTTTCACCACTTTTATGCATGAATGTAAATCATAATTCATATAATATCCTGACCATTGTCCCCACAGGCTCATTGTGTTCATACAAATCGTTGATAGAAATAGCTATTTTATTGGCATAGCTCCGATTGAATAATTCGACCCGCTGATTGGTTATATCTGTGCCTTTTGACTGATGCTGTTTGATTGATTTTTCTTTCAGTTCATTGGCTTTTAATCTTCCTATGCCATTATCTTTTATCAGAAATTCTACCATCGAATCATTGATTTTTTTAATAAATACTTCTATACGCTTATCAGGTTTTGTGATGGGCATGAGGCCGTGCCAGATAGCGTTTTCTACAAAGGGTTGAAGTAGCATAGGGGGTATCTGCAATGCCTCTGCCTCAATCTGCTCATCAATCATAATGGCATAGCTGAAATTATCTCCAAAGCGCCGTTTCTCTATATCCAGGTACAAGCGCAGGGCTACTAGTTCTTCTGATAAACGAATTACATTTTTTTCGGAGTGGTTCAGTATCATCCGTAACAGTTTCGAAAACTTTGACAGATAATCCGTTGCGTTTTCGTTTTCATTCACCATCACCATATACCTGATAGAGTTCAGGCTATTGAATAAAAAATGCGGGTTCATCTGGCTACGCAATGCCATCATTTCAACCTGCATCGTTTTTTGCTCGAGCTCTGTTTTTATGTTTCTTTCTTCTTCAATTTTCTGGGCAATCGCCAGCGCAAAAACAATGATTTCAAGAAGAATAGCTAACGGCAGGGTAAATAAATGGTTCAGCACACCATACCAATGCTGATTATTTAATACCCCCGCTTTAAGCCATGCCAGCATACCAAAGGCTATCAACAGCCCATTACCCACAATTACATATTTTACCATCGACGAACGCACTTTTCTGGCCGTAAAAACCAGAATTCCCGTATACATCAGAAAGAGCGGAATACGATTGTTTTTAAAGAGCCATTGTTGCAGACCGGAGTCGTTGGTGAGCATCAACCATATAAAAACCAACAAACTGTACCCGATGATGATTTTAGCAAACCTATGTAGAAATATCCGGAATTCGGGATGATTTTTCCGGAGGTCGAGTAGTTCAGACACAAAATAGAGATACACCGCAAAGCCCAGCCACATGATGGTTTCGGCAGCGTAATACTTTATTATCGGAAACCATCCCAGAAACTCACCTATATATGTAAAACTCCGGCTTTTAAATAATGTGAAGGCAAATGCAGCAAAGACGTACAAGAGGTAATACCTATAGATTTTCTCGTGCCTGTTTCGATAAAAAATCAATAGTGTGATGACCAGAATAATCCCCAGGCTTCCCTGGTAGAAGGTTCGGACCTGTAATTCTTCCAGATTATGGGCATAATAACTATTGAGCCACTGTTCGTATCTTTTTTCATTCAGCAAGGCGTAAGTGGTTTTAATTGGCCTTTGAGGAAATAATCTGAAAAAAGGAAGCATACCCTCATGGTTTGATGCCCTGATATAAAACTCAACGGTTTCGCCGGATGGTATTGTAAACACATTTACGCCCAGTAATTCGTTCTGGTCCATGCCCCATGTAGAAACGAACTCACCATTGCGGAAATACCCTGATTGCCTGCCATCAGTGAAAATATAGTAGTCGGTTTGCTCATTGTTGGGATTTCTGATGAAATATCGCCGAGGGGTATCGAATGGATTTTTCAGATAGAATCTAAGCCAGATATATTGGTTGTCTGGTATCTGATAGGTAGGTGTAATGGTGTTCCAGTACTGTTTTTTTCTTACTTCCTCAATAGATTCGGGATATATGTTGGTATATATCTCACTGTGGTTATAAAAAGGTGAATACCCTGAAGTATCTGTTATTGTTAAGGTATCCGGCTTTCCCAGAGCAGGGATGGCCATCCATAAAAGCACGATTATCTTCAGGTAATTTCTACGCATGTAGCCAAAAAATCATTGACACTATCTATTTATATTGCTTAAAATTGGCAAAACTTGTGCAGAATACCTCAGTTTTTTGTGTATTTAAAATTCACTTTTATACGGCAAACGGGTAGATTGGGTATCTTAAAGGTATAGTTCATTACACCCTCGATAGCTCTGGGGCTTATTATTTTTACGTCGTAGATAGTTGTTAATATATCACTTTCTGTTAACTGGAGGATACATTTATAAGTATTTGGTTCAACCGGAAACCATTTGGCTTCTTTTGCAGGCAGTAGAGGCTCGGGAGAAAAAGGCTTGCCGAATTTTTTATCACCACTTTCTATTACTTTTACTTTAGCCAGTTGGGCATCTATACCATCCGGACAGGTTCCTACTTGTGGTTTTTCGCTTTCTATTTTCCATCTGCCGTCTTCCGGCTGGATATTCTGATATACAAGTAACGACCACGGTACAAAGAGTGGCTTGCCTTTACCGCCAAATAACTTATGCAATTCATCAGGATTCCGCTTTCTGTCGGGGTAATGATTTGTTTTGGCATTATCTTCAAGTACAAAGGTTAATATCCCCTTCTTTGCTTCAAAATTGCCCAGATAACCAAACATGACATCAAGTTGCTTGTAGCTGAACGGATGGTCATAAAAAACACAACCTTTGCCAAATTCGCAAAAAGCGACTTTGGGTTTGTCGTTAATCTGGGCAAATGTGCTGAATATCAGGCCTGAAAACGTAAGTATAAACAGGATTTTTCTCATGGCTAATTCTTAATTAATTGTTAACTGATTATCATGCATAGGCTAATACTCATAGCTTATAAGCAAACTATGAAACTGTAAAGTATTACCAGTCCAGTTGCCAACTGATGAAATATTGATATAGTATGTATTAGTCAGGTTGTTGATAGTCTCACTGGTATCCTGGTTGATACTTCGGATATTGGTACTGGTTCCGCTGCTCGTGGCAGATGCGATTGTTATAAAAGTATTAGTAGTATGTGTATTACGGCTGAATGTAAAAGAAATGTCAGAGGCTGAATTATCTACCACATACATACGTACATTGGTTACCCTGACTCCATCCGGCAGGTTAACGGGCAGATACATGGTGCCTCCGGTATTAGTGGTGTTAAACCATGCATAGCCGCTACCTCTGCGCAACTGGTCGTCCCAGTTCTGAGCCTGTACCTGGCTGAAATTATAAGATAAGTATTGTGTGGAAGCTCCGCCTAATACCAGCACACCATCTTTATTGGCAAATACTGGTCGTCGGTCTATCAGACTGACTTCATCGAAATCAAGAGTAAATGAGCGTATTGTGCCGCCCACATCAAGGGTAGCTTTGGCATCATCAAAACTGGAACCATTGTACATGGGCCTTATAGTTACATTTCCGTCTGTATCCAGCCGCATATTATTTTTGCCATTGACATTATAGTTTTGCTGTTTTTTTGACTGGATAAATAAAAAGCCTGTGGATTCCAGCGTGCCAAAATCTTCTGGCAAAGTATTAGTATTGATCTTGCCCGCCGATAACGCTATTTGTTCATGGACTAATATACTGGAGAAATTGTTCATCAGGTTTTTGAATTTGGCCACAGTATCTTCCCTTAATTCTATATGTAAAGGATACTTTGGGCTGCTAACCCCTATACCCGTATATCCGTTACTACCATTTATCACAAACCGGTTTTTGTTATCAGACCTGTATCTGAAAGCACTACTTGTATTATTTTCAATAGTTACATCGGTGTTTCCGATAATTTTCAGGTTGTCTGGGCTAGATGTCAGATAAGCCTGATTATTTAAATTGATAGTAGCATTACCATTATTGGTGGTATTACCAAAGAATGCCACGTTTTCATTGTTCTCCATCACAGTTAATCTATACAAGCCAAGATAAGCATTATCGGCTATTGTCAGTTTTCCATCGGGATACAGGTTAAATTTAGGGCCAATAGTTGAGTCTATATCCGGAAACAACAAAATACCACTTCTACCATACATCTGCATACCTCCATAAGAGGTTCTGATACGCCCGTTCAGTTGTGTATAATTGTAAAAATCAATAGGTGCCAGATGTCCCTCTGCCGAAAGTCGGAGTGGTCTCTGATGCTCAACTTGTATTTCAGTTCCAAAGCTATTATTGGTAAATGCGCTTTTGCCCGGCTCAATTGAAACCGATTGTGCCATTGAAGTAAAGCTCATAAAGCATAAAACAACAATGAGAAATTGTATTTTCATGGCTATATTATTCTTCATAAGTAACTAATATTTTGAACGGCTTTGATAATATCCGACTACTGTTGCCTGATTTATTCAGGATATAGACATATCCTGCTGCTCCACCATAAATAAAATAGGCAAATTCATATCCGGAGCCATAGGTATAATTAGCAGATATAAATGAAGAAGTCCCATACTCAACCAATATTTGTATGCCTAGTACTTTGTAAGACGGAACTCCCAAAGCGATGTCTACACTTCCACCAACGGTTGAGGCGGTGGTGCCGGTAATCTTCTTCATTTTTATGGCAGGTGCATTTTCTCCCAGATGGCTATAGCCATGATTCACAAACCTGACGGTATCATTCGTAAGTTGTTCACTTAATATCAGGCTGCCTTCTGTATTAAGCGATAACTGGTAAGATCTGCCAATAGTATTATTACCGGGAACCACAGAACTGGAAAGCCATACACGTTTATTAGTGCCAAACATTCCGATTCCATTTGAGTAGTCTACATTAATACCACCGACTCTCTTGCGGTTGTAATAGAGACCAGACTGCTGGGATGGTAAATCATTAATATAAAATGATAAGGCAATACCATTCAGCTTGCTGTCTAAATTAAGTATTGAGGAGTTAAACCTGATATTACCATGAAGGGTACTGGAATCGGGAGTGATTACGCCAAACTGGCCATTGCTCTTAATGGCAATGAACCATAAGAAAACAAGTTTTTTCATATTGATTCATCATTATAGCTTTATAAATTCTACTCTGCGATTATTGGCTTTCCCTTGAGGGGTTGTATTAGGTTCCGACGGCTCGGCTTCTCCTTTACCATCTGTTTCCATTTGGGTAGGTGTTATACCAAACTCACTCGTCAGAGCGGTTTTCACGGCTGAAGCCCGGCGTTTGGATAAGTCAAGGTTTTTGGCATCGTCGCCATCGCTATCGGTATGGCCGATTATTTTCACCTTCAGATCAGGATTCTCTTTCAATACCGTACCAATTTCTTTCAGCACACCAAATGATTCTGGTTTTAGTTTGTCAGAATTTACATCAAACAGTATCCCTCTGGTTATAAGTTTTCCTTCGGTCAATAGTTTATTTCGGGTATCAGGAGCACCTACGGCTATACGCAGGTTAGAAAGGTAAGTAGTTCCTTCAAATATATAAGTAGCAAAAAGCATAGAGTACTTTACATCAGCAAAAAATGCTCTTGGCAAATCCCATATTTTTGTTTCGTTGAGATACACACGGAGGCGTGTTTTCTGTCTCCAGATAGAAACCCGGTTCGCTTCGTTGGATTTCCAGGCAATTGACACCTCATTACTCAGAATTTCCTGCTCTGCCTTATCCCGTACCCATACCCCGGATGTTCCACCAACTTCAACGGGATGAATATCAACCCCGACTCTTGTTGTTGAACCAAACATCTGATCAAAGTTCGGATTCCTGTCAGTGATGATAGGGAATACAATTTGTAAGCCTGTCTGGTTTTGCCCGATACCGGAGGCCATCATGTCGTATTCGACAGTGAAATTCTCGGGTAACTCATTGATAAATTCAGGATAAAAAATGCCTTTATTAGCAAATTGGAGCCACTTGGTTGTATTTCCCTCTATTTTTACTACTTCTCCGCTGGCATTGGTATTCCATTTAGCAGGGAAATCGCCCACTGCATCCTGTGCAAAGTCTTCCGCAGCTATTACCTTTTCGCCGGGTATAAAATCAAACTTTGAATAAGCCTTCATAGAACCCTTTGCAGCACTTTGTGAGGAGGCATTGCCCCCTGCTCCGGCAGTCCCTGTTTTTGAGGCGGGCTCGCCATCGGCTTCCTCTGTATCAGCAGTGTTTTTTTTCTTTGTCTTTGATTTGGCAGCGGTTTCTTCTTCTTCCTCGTTCTTTTTTGCCTTTTTATCTTTTTTCTTAAAGATATTACCGATACCCTCTTCTACTTTATCAAGGCCTTTGTCTATGTTACGGTCTATACTATTATTAACACGGTCGTTAGCCTTACGTTTGGCAGTATCTTTGGGGTCAATGATTTGTGCATAAGCAATATTTGTCAGCAGGCAAAATGCTAACAGGAGAAGAGAAGTTTTTTTCATGGTCTGGAATACTGATTGATAGTACGCCAAAAGTAGATGACAGGCCTATAAAAAAAGGTGATGGTTTATTAAGCAGAACAAATGAATGAGTAATCAGTTATTTTCACCGAGTATCCGGTATTTATTTAATTTCAGTTTACGAAAGATTTATCCTTCATGCCGCATCAAGCGGACAATCGGATATTTAATTGAATGTCAGAAAGTTGAGTTTATTAATCAACTCATCTTTTCGGCTTCTTGAAACGGTTATCTGAGTGCCGTCATGCATTTCGAGATAGCCTCCTTCGCTGCGTACGTACTTACGGAGATATTTGAGATTAATGAGATGAGACTGATGCACCCGCACAAAATTCAGATCTTCCAGAATTTCGTCAAAATCCTTCAGCGTGCGTGAAACCAGCATGGGAGGTTGATTTGTAAAGAAAATACGGGTGTAGTTCCCGTCAGATTCGCAGCGGATAATATCTTTTATTTCTATAAATTCGAATCCGTGAGAGGTTGGAACAGCTATTTTGTCAATCATAGCCCCTGTCTGCTTTACCATTTTCTGCAGATGCTCAAGCCGGGCTTTCAGTTGGAGCTTTTCATCCTGATATTTGGCTATACAAGCTAATAGGTCTTCTACCTCAACGGGTTTCAGCAGGTAATCAAAGGCACTATATTTAAAGGCTTTAACCGCAAACTGATCGTAGGCAGTTACAAATACTACTTCAAAATCATCTTTTGGGATCTCACGTAATAAATCAAACCCATTCATATTGGGCATTTCAATATCAAGAAACAGCAAATCAAAATGATTTTTTTGCAGGAATTCAAGGGCGACTAAAGGCTGATTAAATTTGCCAACTACCTGAATATCAGGAAAATTAGCTTTTAATAATATATCCAGTGTTTCTGTGCTATCCTTTTCATCATCAACTAATACGGCGTCTATCATAGCTTAAATTTAAATGAGATAGCAATATTAGAGTATTTAAATAATTCTCCAATCGTAAAGTGCAGGATTGAAGGTAAAATTTCTGATTATTTCAGAAATTTATTGATATTATCTTTCGTCACTAACTGAAACGGAATCATCAGTTCTTTTTCAAAAGCTTCTTTCTTTACTATTTTTGATGCTACTTCAATAGCACCTACACCCTGCTGTTTAGCATTCTGAAAAACTGTGGCATCTAAAGAACCATTTTTAACTGCTTGTAGGCCATCCTGAATGGCATCAATACTTACTACCACCACTTTGTCTTTCATACCGGCTGCCTGTAGGGCTTTTACAGCACCTAAACCCATTTCGTCATTATGTGCAAATACTGCATTTATTTTTGTGCCGTAAGATTGAATCCAGTTCTGCATCAAATCCATTCCTTTGGCTCTGTCCCATTCGGCAGTCTGGCTGGCAATTAGTTTCAGGTCAGGGTATTGTTTCAGAATTTCTTTGGCTCCTTCTTCTCTTTGGATTTGGGCTGCCTGCCCCATAAAACCATGAATCATTACCACGTTTCCTTTACCGCCCAGTTTTTCTGCAATGTATTTCATGGCAATTCTGCCTGATTCTCTATCATCAGAACCAACAAAAGCGGTAGGAGCGGTACTGGTGGCTGAATTCACATTGATAATAGGAATCTTTGCAGCTATAGCTTTGGTTACGGCAGGTGAACTTGCTTCGACCTCGCAGGGATTCATAATAATTACATCTACTTTCTGGGCAATAAAACTTTCAACCTGTTCAATCTGCTTCAGTGGTGAGTGTTCGGCATCAACCAGAATCAGTTCTATTCCTAGTTCATCGGCCTTTTTCTGCATTTCATCACTGATATTGACGATGAATTCGTTTTGCATACTAAGCATGGTAGCACCGACTTTAATCTTTGCTTTTTCTTCTTTTTTGGAAGAGTTACAAGACAAAAGCAATGACACAGCGGCAAAAAGGACGAGTTTCTTCATATTATTCTTTAATTTTTTGATTCCAACTATCTAATAAAACAGCACCTATGATGATAACCCCCATTACCACCTGCTGGTAGTATGAACTCACATTGAGCAGGTCCAGACCATTATTTAAAACACCAATGAGAATAACACCAAAGAGGGTTCCCTGAATACTACCTACACCTCCTGACGTACTTGCCCCACCGATTACAGCTGCCGCAATGGCATCGAGTTCAAAACTTGCCCCTGCATTGGGTTGACCCGTTGTAATTCTGGAAGTCAGCAAAATACCACCTAGCCCTGCCAGCAAACCACAAAGCGAATAAACGGCTATTTTTACCTGATTTACATTAATGCCGGATGCCCAGGAGGCTTGTTCGTTTCCACCAACTGCATAGACATAGCGCCCGAAAATTGTTTTCTTTAAGACAACCGAACAAATAATGAATACTACAAATAAGACGATTATCGGAAACGGTATACCCAGAATGTCACCGCCCCCGATGAAGTTAAAAGAATCAGAAAGATTGGAGATAGGGCGACCTTTGCTGATGATGAGCGCTAAGCCCCGGCCAATGGTCATGATACCAAGCGTGACAATGAAAGGAGCAATTTTACTTTTGGTGATTAAAAAGCCATTTAATGCGCCAAATAATAAGCCTACGATTAATCCGCCGATGATTGGCACAATGACCGTATAATTATCATTTTTAGCTAACAATGCAGCAACAACACCGGACACTGCCACTACTGAACCAATTGAAAGATCGATTCCACCCGCAATAATGACGAAAGTAACCCCGAAAGCCAATAATGCATTGATAGAAACCTGGGTAAAAATAATTGTCCAGTTAGAGAGGGTCAAAAACTGGGGGCTGATGTATGTCAGGGTAAGACAAATTGCTAAAAAAGCAATCAAAATACCGTATTTTCGTATGTTTTTAATGTATTGCATATTGCATGACTTTTTCCTGGGTAGCTTCGTTTCTGGATAATAAGGCTGTTTGTTTACCTTTTGAAAGCACCAGTATCCGGTCGCTCATGCCAAAAATTTCGGGCAATTCAGACGAAATCAGGATAATGGCTAATCCTTTACTCTTTAATTCAGTGATTAATTTATAAATTTCGAATTTTGCTCCTATGTCAATTCCACGTGTTGGCTCGTCCAGAATAATAATTTGCGGCGAGGCTGATAAAACTCTGGCAATAACCACCTTTTGCTGATTACCTCCACTCAGATACATTAATTTCTGATTGATACCGGATGCTTTAATCCTAAGATTATTTTTCATCTCATTAGATAAAGCCTCTTCCTGCTTATCAGAAACAAACCATTTATTAGACAGACGTGGTAATGATGATAAACTAATATTTTGTTTGACTGATAAATGAGGAATAAATCCCAGTGCTTTACGGTCTTCACTTACATAGCCAAGCCCTAGTTTCATAGCATCTTTCGGAGACTGAAAGACGGCCTTTTGGTCATTGATAAAAATCTCTCCTTCATCAAAATCGTCTAATCCTGCGATTGCCCGTGCAACTTCTGTACGTCCGGCCCCAACCAGACCTGCAATTCCTAAAACTTCACCTGACTTTACTTCAAAGTTGATTTTTTCAAACTTTCCATTCTTGCTTAAATTATTAACTCTGATGATGGTTTCACCTGTATTATTCTCGTTTTTCGGGAAAATATCTTCAATTTCTCTACCGACCATCATTGAGATAAGTTCTTTGATAGGCAGTTCTTGTACAGATTTTGTAGCAATATATTGTCCATCCCGCAAAACGGTGATTCTATCTGAAATCTGATAGATTTCATCCATTTTATGGGAGATATAAATGATGGCAACGCCCTTATTTTTCAGGTCTTGTATAATCTTAAAAAGGCTGGAAACCTCTTTATCCGAAAGCGCCGAAGTCGGCTCGTCCATGATAATGATTTTGGCATTGTTTGAGATTGCTTTGGCAATTTCGACCATCTGCTTATCGGCAATGCTCAGATGTTTCATTTTTGCCTTCGCATCAATATTTACATTCAGGGTTTTAAGCAGTTCTTCTGTTTTTTTGTAAATACTACCTTCATCTAACCAACTGAAACGATGGAGTTCTTTGCCTAGAAAAATATTCTGGGCAACGGTCAGTTCCGGAACCATCAGTATTTCCTGATGAATCATTGAGATTCCTTTTTTTAACATCTCGTGGACGGTGCTGTGTGATATATTCTCTCCATCGAGCATTATTTCTCCGGAGTCAGGTGTCAGCAAGCCCATCAGAATCTTCATAAATGTAGATTTTCCTGCACCGTTTTCACCCATGAGTGCATGAACTTCTCCTTTTTCAAGATTGAAGGTGATATTATCCAACACTCTTATTCCTGAAAAAGATTTACAAAGATTTTGTACTTCAAGGATTTTTTTCTGACTCATACATTGAAAAAATGCTGACAAGGGTTGAATCTTGTCAGCATCAGTATTTTAGTATTCCGATTTAAACAAAATCACCATCTACATGAGTATCTTTCCAACTCCTTGTATTGGCAGATTCAATTACAGCTTCACAAACCTTCTGGGTTTGTAATGCTTCTTTGAAAGTCGGAGAACAAGGCGTTCCTGTTTCCAGGCTTTTCAAAAAGTCGGCTACCTGATGAATAAAGCTATGTTCGTAACCAATACCTAAGCCACCAACCCACCATTTATTCATATATGGTTGGTCACCATCCGTTACGATGATTGAGCGCCAGCCGCGAACGATAGATTCGTCACGATGGTCGAAATATTCGAGGCGGTTCAAATCGTGTAAATCCCAACGGATAGAGGCATCAGCCCCGTTTATTTCAAAAGTATATAGCGCTTTGTGTCCGCGTGCATAACGTGTTGATTCAAAGAGTCCTAACGAACCATTGGCAAAGTGGCAATGAAAAATACAGGCATCATCAATGCCTACAGGTTGCACTTTACCCGTTAGCTGGTGCATACGTTCTTTAACAAATGTTTCGGTTACTGCCGACACATCTGTAATGGCACCATTCAACCACATGGCTGTGTCAATACAGTGAGCTAATAAATCTCCGGTTACACCTGAACCTGCGGCTTCTGAATCCATTCTCCATAAGCCTGTTCCTCCTTGCGGAAGGTCGGCACTGATGGTCCAGTCCTGCAAGAAATTGGCTCTGTAATGGTATATTTTACCTAATTTACCTGAGTCAACGATTTGCTTAGCAAGGGTTACCGCAGGTAATCTACGATAGTTATACCATACCGTGCTTTGTACACCTGCTTTTTCAATAGCATCCACCATTGCTTCCCCTTCTGCCAGGTTGCGTGACAGGGGTTTTTCGCATAAAATCATTTTGCCTGCTTTGGCAGCAGCAATCGCAATTTCTGCGTGACTATCGTTAGGTGTACAGATATCTACGGCATCAATATCATCACGGGCAATAAGCGCTTTCCAATCGGTTTCTATTGATTCGTAACCCCATTGGTCTGCAAAAGCCTGTACTTTTTCTGCATTTCTTGAACAAACCGCCTTTAGTACGGGAGTGTATTCCAGTTCCGGGAAAAAGTTTGGAACACGGTTATAGCCATTGGAGTGGGTTCTTCCCATAAAACCCGTTCCTATTAATCCTATTCTGAGTTGTTTCTTTGTTGACATTGTTTAATTGGTTTTTGTTTTATTCCACCCATCCATGTGCCTGACGTACTTTTATCATGGCAGCCAGAATATCATTCCATGTTTTTTGCTGTGTCATTACATCATTGGCAAACATACAACCGTCCCAACAAATGTGTTTGAAAGCTTTGGTAAGCACGCCTGAATCATCACGCAACCAGTATCCGGCATCATGCGTAATATCCAGTTTGCCATTAGGGTCTGTTGCCTGACAGTGGCGACCTGTTTTATCATGCGAGCCTGTTCCGTGAACAGTGCCATCATTCTGAGCTACGTGGAAATCAATCGTCCACGGACGAAGGGCATGAGTTAGTTTTTTTAATCCTGCTAGGAAGGTTTCTCTGTCGCCCCATTGAAAGTCTTCCGGTAGAATACGGGCTTCCGGTGCGTTATAACCTAACAAATAGAGTGTTGTATGTGACATATCAGCCTGAAAACCGATATTCGGGCGACCAACAGCCTCTAAGGTGTCAAGCATGGCTTTCCATGAATGCATACCACCCCAACAGATTTCACCTTCTGCAGCTAGTTTTTCGCCATAGTCTGCTGCCACATCGCAGGCCTCTCTGAAAGTATCTGCAATCAGTTTTGAATTACGAACCGGGTCAGCAGCCCAATTGCCTACACTGCTTGCAGAGTCGATTCGAACAACGCCATGCGGGCGAATACCCATTGCTCTTAGTTTCTGACCGATTTCACAAGACTTACGAACCATTTCTACAAATTGTTTGCGTTCATCTACTGAACCCATAGCAGGGCCACCCCAGATTGGCGCAACCAGACTTCCTATCTCCAGATTATGTTTGGCAACTTTATCGGCTAATCTTTTTACGCCGTCATCTGATGTATCCAGATCGTAATGAGGGTCGAAAAGACCAAGGTCAACACCATCAAATTTTACGCCGTCTACTTCAGCCGCCGCAGTCATTTCAAGCATGGCATCTAATGAAATGGGTGGCTCTGAATCCGGCCCTTTTCCTACAATACCAGGCCAGGTAGCGTTGTGAAGTTTGGGATAATTATTTTCCATTGTTTAATAGATTTTGAGTTGTATTATTTGTGTATTATAGTACCAAATCAGGGTTGTTCGGTCCGAAGTGCTTTAACATTACAATCGGGTCGCAGGATGAATGATTGCTTATTACTACGCCTTCAACAGCCGCTTTTTCTGTGATAAAGAACTCATCGTTTGTTAACTGTCCGTAACGGATTAATGATGGGGTTTCAATATCCCAGACACCCATTTTACCATGCCCCTGCATCATGATGATACCGTAGGCCGCACTATCTTTAATCGTTACGGTCTGTCCCGGCAGAATCGTTAATTCTTTCGCGGAAAATGCTTCCGAGCGATAGCATACCCAGTTTTCGATATAACCTTCTGCTTCCATTTCGGCTATAGGTTTCACAGGCTTTGGTGCCATGAAACGGGTTTCTAAAAGATTCGGGTTGGTGTTTAGCTCCCAATCAATTACACCCATCAATTGGTCATAGTTACCAATCTGGTCGGGTGGGGTACCATTCCATAATAATTCTTCAGGAATGATGGCTTCGTTTACCAGCGATTGATACATGGCAAATACATCTGATGCTTTTTGCGGCTCATAAGTGCATAGACTTCCGGGAGCATGCAACATACCCGGAGGTACATCCCACCCGGTACCCGGAATCAACGGGAATGCCTGAGAGAACATCGTTATTTTATTATCACCCTTGGTGAAATTCATCAGACATTCTTTGATTTGTTCTTTGGTTGTGCCGGGTGCAATACCGAAAAATGTATAGGGGAAATCACCGCCATGATTATTCAGCTGTGGTGGAAAATAGTATGCTTCCGGCTTGCCTAATTGTCCGATTTTGGCGGCTTCTTCATCATTATGGTGGATATGGTGTGGCAAGGGTCCCATGTTATCAAAGAATTTTGAATACATCGGCCAGCTTTTGTACTCATCCCAAAGGCGGCTTCCGATTATCTCTGCGCCTAACTCATCAATAGCATCT
>CALRLN020000082.1:0-14084 GCA_943368675.1 Chitinophaga pinensis
GAATCAGTTTTTCGACTGCATATTTGGTTTGGTAATAGGGGTAGTCGCTTTTATCAACACCTGCGATGGAAACATAGATGAAATGCCTGCACTTATTTTTGTCAAGAAGCCCTAATAGATTTTCGGTACCTTCAATATCTACCTGCTGCGCATTGCGTGGGTTACTGGCACAATGAATGATTATTTCAGCATTTTCAAGTGCTACTTTCAGGCTCTCAGGGTCTGTTAAATCCGCCTGAAAAATATGTGTGAAATAATCTACCTCAGGTTTTTCTTTTGAACTCAGAATGTTAACGATATAGTCTTTTTCTAATAATTGCCTGCTGAGTTCCTGCCCTAAGGTTCCTGTTCCGCCTGTAATTAATACTGATTGCATAGGGTACTTCAATTATTTTTTCGTTCTACAATATTCCTTATTTTTTCTCTGATTTGCAGGCTTATCATATTACTTATTTTTGGGTCTGTTTTGGTGAAAATAATCCCTGAAAGCTGATTCTTGGAGTCCTGCCAGGGATGAGCTCCAAATAACCCCGGGCTACTTGATTCCAGGATTTTACCTTGGGTATCTACTACATCAAGCCAGTTGCCGATGCCGTATCTGATACTGGTATTCTGATAGATTGAATACGGATTGGCAGGATAAGGGGTGCCTTCAATGCGGGCATTATTGGTCTGGTCTTTAATCATTTCAGCGATGGCACCTTCGCTTAATACTCTTTTTGACTGATATGTACCTTTACCGGCTATCATTTCCAGAAAATGGAGATAATCTTCGGCGGATGTATAGCCTCCTCCTGCTATAATAGGATTGCGGAGTGGAAGATAAGCCACAGACATATTGCATGGCGATGCCACTTTCTCATTGAAAAGTGTCTGCCATGATTTACCGGATACAATTTCGGCAATTCTTCCGGCTATGTGCATACCTATGCTGCCATAGTTAAATACTGTTCCCGGTGCATGTATCATAGCGGTATGAACAGCTAAGGAATCAACGGCTTCTGCTAAAGACAGAGAAGCACGATATTCATATCCTTCGGGCGAGTCGCCGGGGAAACCGGATGTATGTGAGAACAATTGCCGGATGGTAATATTCCCTTTATGGTTTTGAGTAAATACCGGCAAATATTTACCAACAGTATCATTAAGAGATAATTTACCCTCGTCCACTAAAGACATAATCACCGCTCCTGATAACCACTTGGAGGCTGATGCAATAGGTCTGGCATCTTTTGGGGTGAGATTATGCTCTTTTTTATAAATCAGTTTTCCGTTTTGTGACACGAGTACTACTACCTGGTTGGCATAGGCAGCGGCATTTTGCTCAATAAAGGTATCAACGGCGGAAAAATCATAATTGGCAGGATTGGGGTTGTTAGTCTGGCAGGAAAAGAACGTAATAATAAGTAATAATAAAGTGGCGGTGGCTAATTGTTTCATAGAGTTTCCCTTTGGTTTAAATTTTAGCAAATCAGATTCCAGCGATTTATACTCATCGCAGAATACATGTCTTTAGATGAAGAACTAAAACCAGGGTTTAATGGGAAACCAAATAAAAAACAACAAGGTATCGGCTAAACCTTTTCAGCGCAGACAATGGCAAAAGCTGGGGTGATAGTTTGGCCATTGATTTCCTGCTCTGGCTCCTGTTCTTCAAAGGTTTGGGTTACTTTAAAGCCATTATCGGTTAATAAACTGCTTAGTGTTTCCTGAGAATACATAGTAAAACCGTATTGCGTAAATGCATATTGCTCCATTGCCCATTTGGGGCGGAAAGCTATTAACAATTGTCCTTCAGGCTTAAGCACTCTTTTTATTTCATTAAGCACTGACAGCGGACTATCCCAGAAATAGACGGTGTTAACCGTAAAAACCTTATTAAAGGTTGGAGATTCAAAAGGGAGTGCATCGGCAGAGGCCACAAAGAATTTTGCCTGATGATTATCAATAAGTTCTTTATTAAAGGAAATCGCCTCTTTTACCATCTCTTCTGAGAAATCGCAACCGATATAATGAATTGCAGGTGCCAGATTCAGAATATCTTTTACAAAAAAACCATTACCCATACCTATTTCAAGAATTACATCACCGGCTTGTGCCTGAAGCCTATTAATAGCCGAAAGGTTCATTAACTCATTTCCTTTATTCATTCTTTCGCCTACTTCTGCGGCGTGTTCTCCATGAGGTTGTCTGAGTTGACTTGCTAATTCTTTCAGTGCTTCTTCGTGCATATTTTTGCTATGTATTTGTATCTAAAAGCTAAGATAACGAAAATAGTCCGAAATAAGGTTTTTGGATTTTAATTTCTAAGCCCCGATAATTTTGTTTAATCCTGCATTTGAAAAATTAAAAAAACCGTAATAGATTTGGCATCACATGTTTCATTTTGCATGAATAGTACCTTAGAAATAGTCATCACCGAACTAGAAAAAAATGATTTGCCTGCCTTGCGTGAACTGTATTTAAAAGTGCGTAAGGCAACATTTACATGGCTTGATACCAGTCATTATCAATTAGCCTCTTTTGATACAGATACTAGAGGAGAACAAGTACTCGTAGCGTATGTAGAAGATAAAGTGGCCGGATTTATTTCGGCATATCTGCCTGATAATTTTATTCATCATCTGTATATTGATAATGAATATCATAATCTGGGTATAGGTACAACCCTTCTGAAAGCTATGATTGAGAAACTAGGGCGCCCAGTCAGACTTAAATGCCTGAAGGAAAATAAAGCCGGAGTAGCTTTTTATGAACGGAATGGATTTGTACAGAAAGAGAAGGGAGTGGCTCTGGAGGGTGTTTTTATTGTTTTTGAGTATAATTAAGAATGACATTTGAGTTTACAATTTTTCACTGGAATTGATAACTGATTGCATAGATGGTACTAGAGTAAAAAGTATTAGCCGGATTGTAGAGCAATTCAGCAAAGAAGGTGATTTTGAGGACTGGTAGCATAATCTTACATTATATGGTCTGGACCTAAGAAATATAAAAGCGGTTTATGCCATTATTTATATCATAGCTTTTGAATGCAATTTTAAAGAACCTGAGCCTTAATGTTGGCGTAGGGCATCTGGCAGGAGAGAGTGGACTAATTGATTTATTGAAAGCAAAGGGCTATTCGGTTAGCCCGGTTTTGGAATAGGGATGAAGTTTGAAAATGGATAATTATATTGCCATTGATTAATGCACCATTTTTTAGTTTATATCTTATGACAGATTACCTCACAAGCACCCGGAAGCAATTTGAATATTATAAGATGTTGGGTGAAAAAACTTTTGCTCAGGTGTCAGATGAGCAGTTGTTCTGGCAATACAATGACGAAAGCAACAGCATTGCCATGATTGTGAAGCATTTATGGGGTAATATGATGTCGCGCTGGACGGATTTTCTGACAAGTGATGGTGAGAAGGAATGGCGGCAGAGAGATGCTGAATTTGAAAATGATATAGCTACCAGAGAAGAATTATTGAATAAATGGAATGAGGGATGGGATTGCCTCTTTAGCGCTTTGGATGGCTTAACAATCGATGATCTGAGCAAAGAGATTTATATCCGTAATCAGGGGCACTCGGTGGTTGAAGCTATTAACAGACAACTGGCACATTATCCTTATCATGTAGGGCAGATTGTATTTATCGGCAAAATGGTTTGTGATGCCAACTGGGCATCTTTATCAATACCCAGAGGCAACTCAAAAACTTTTAATGAGGATAAATTCTCGAAGCCTAAACAAAAACAGCATTTTACAGATGAGTTTGTAAAGGCAAAGGGCATAGAGCATGGGACAGAGGGGTAAGGTCGGGGAGAAAAGGGAATTTTGGCCTTTGCTCCCTGCTATTCCGACTTCAACGACTTCACCGGATTTACCAAAGCTGATTGAATGCTATGGAAACTAACAGTTAGAATTGCAATCAGGATAGCGGATGCCCCTCCTACTAAAAATACCCACCATTGTACAGGTACTCTATAAGCAAAATTCTGGAGCCACCACCTGATAACAAACAGGCAATTGGTGAGGCAATCAAAACTGCCCAAAACACCGGTTTCAGAAAGTCTTTTGAGAGTAATAATGCGATACTGCTTATGCTTGCTCCTAATATCTTCCGGATGCCGATTTCTTTAGTGCGGCTGCGGGCCGTAAACATGGCTAAACCTAACAAGCCTAAACAGGCAATGTAAATGGCCAGACTAGCAAACCAGTTAAAGCGCTTCGCCAGGTACAATCAGTACAGGTACAATCAGTATTGGATAAAAAACAGGCTTTTTCTTTAAACTTCTTCAATTTTAAATTGTCTAATTAAGGTTAGTTTGATAGCGGAAATCGGGCAATATTTTTTAATACTATTTAACATAATATATTGCCTTTCACCAAACTGTAGAAGAGTGAATTACGTTACTATATCTAGTATTACAATTTAAAAAAGTGTTTAGCCTAAATTTTAAGAGGAGAAGAAAAGATGAAAGAACTATTTAAAAAAGCCTTGCTCGTCGGGATGATCGGGCTTGGTATTACAAGCGCAAAAGCACAGGTAAGTACTCATAAAGACCCAACTGCTGATTTCAGCGATTATCGTTCATTTGCATGGGTTCGACCTGATATTCAGACAAAGAATCCTCAGTATAATAATGAACTGGTTACCAAAAATATTCAGGCTAATGTTGATGAAATCCTATTGAAAAAGGGGATGACTATCAACACTAAAAAGCCGGATTTACTATTGAGGTTTCATACAGATACAGAAAAGGAAACAACTCGTGGTTTTTCCAGTCCTGCATATCCGATGATTGGATATGCCCGTGTGGGTAGAATGTTAGTGCCTTATAATATGGGCTATTGGGGTGGTAGTTATTCTGCGCCATATTCGTATACTAAAGGTACACTCGTGATAGATGCCATTGATGCTAAAACCAATAAGCTGGTGTGGCAGGGAAGTATTTCAGCTGCCTTGAATGATCGTAAAATCGACAAGCAAATTGAAAAGGGTGTCAGCAAAATCATGAAGAAATATCCGGCTTCGTAATATCATTTGCCTGCGTCAAACTGCATACGCAAAAGGGGAATGTGCCAGACGCATCTTCCCGTTTTAGTTTTTAATGTCTTATAGTATCTTTGGAAGAAAAAGAAACATTGCTACTATGCTATTAGGACAGTGTTCTAAACAATTTAAATTTATAAATAATGAGAATAATTTTAACCGCTGTTGACTACAGACTGATTGTTGCATGGAAAGAGTTTTTTGAAATAGAACCAAATGTAAGTATTATTGAAGCAGATATCACCCAAATTTCGTGTGATGCTATTGTCAGCCCAGCCAATTCGTTTGGTTTTATGGACGGTGGTCTTGATTACGCCCTTTCTGAAAGGTTTGGCTGGGATCTGGAAAAGAAACTGCAACAGCAAATAAAGGACCTTCCCGAAGGTGAACTTTTAGTTGGTCAGGCAATTGTTATGGAAACTGGAGATAGGACTATTCCATTCCTGATTTCTGCGCCTACCATGCGAGTTCCCATGAATTTTAATATCGCGACCTCAGTTAATGCTTATCTGGCAATGAAAGCTATTTTAATTAAAGCTAAAAATGAGCCAAGAATTAATTCAGTTGCTATTCCTGGTCTATGTACCGGAGTAGGAAGAATGTCTCCAAGGATTGCAGCAAAACAGATGTTTCATGCATACAAAGAAATCATTTTAGGAGAAAGAATGGATTTTAAAAACTTTAGCGAAGCTCAGAAGTATCATTGGAATATTAATCAGGAGAGCATGATTTATATTCATTAATGAAAACATTTAATCGCCAAGAAGATTTAAAAAATTGCCCATAAGCAAAACGCATACACAATTAAAGGGAATGTGCCGGACGGTATGTTCCCTTTTTTGTTGAAGGTGTATGGTTTAAAATAAAATTTAGGCTAGTCTAAAATTTATTTTATATTTGCAGAAAATATGAGGGGCAATGATAATAAATATACGAAAATTACAAAAAAAAGCATTTTAATTGCTTTCGGCTACATTGCTATTAAATGGCTGATTATCTTAAGTGTCGGTACTTACCTTATTAAGCAGGGCCTCTGGAAGAAAGAATACCTGTTTATACTACCCATTGCAGGGATAGCAGTGGGTCTTTTTAAATATTTAAAGAGAGGGCCATCTTATAAACGCTATTTCCGGATTGCGCTTGAAACCTATTATCCGAAATATGAAAAGGAACTCTTAGATGATATTGAAGAGCAATACCGGGAATTGAAAGAAGATGTGCGCTTTGCCAAAACCTCTTCGAATCCGATAGATAGACGACTAGATTTATCAGCCTACTTTCTGGCATTGATTATGGTATTGGATGAAGCCGGAGAAAGTTTTGAGAAAATAAGAGAAGTGGCGTTGTTTATTATTACCGAATACCTGCGACCTAAAAACAAATGGCAGGCTTATTTGAAAAAACTGCCGGTTAAAATGATAAGAACCCGTATAGGCAGGTACTTAATACGGGTATTTGCAAAAAAGGTCGGACAAAGAGGTAATCCTGATGGATTTGTGGCCAGAATTATTACTAATAAGGAAGAAACATTGGGCTTGGGCTATGGAGTTGATATTTTAGAATGTGGTATCTGTAAACTTTTCAAAAAACATAAATACTCAAAATATGTATCTATTTTGTGTGAAGTTGATAAATATACAACCAATCTGGCAGGGCTATCAATGATACGGACTGATACTATTGCCAATGGGGCCAGTAAATGTGATTTCAGGTATGTAGTGCAGAACAAAGTTTAGAATACAAACTGTATTTACTTTTCTTCTTTTCTGAAAACTATTTATCTTTGAGATATATCAAAAATACAAATTATGAAAAACTTTACAAATTCAGTCCTTCGGTTTTTACTGGGGCTTAAAAGACCATCCAGTAGTGCAAATAAGCGTTTAATGCATAAAAACGGAGAAACGCTTTCATCGTTCATTATCCGTGAGGCAGTGGCTAAAGATATAGAAGATTTGGTAACACTCCATATTCAGACCTGGTACGAAACCTATTCAAATTCAAACCATAAATTATCAAGAGATTATGTCCATCGCCACTGGAAAGAGTTCTTTAACCGAACAAATGAGGGCTGGTTTTGTTATGTTGTTGAAAATACCCATACACACCAGTTAATAGGATATGCTAAAGCAAAGCCATATTCGTCGGGCGATCTGCCGGATTATGCAGGTGAACTCAATAAAATTTATCTCTTAAGAAATTACCAGCGCCTGGGTTTTGGAGCGAAGCTAATGGGGCATGTTTCCAGACGTTTTATTAGCCAGGGTATTCATTCAATGGTGTTGTTTGGTATTCCTCAGAATCCTTCCTGCGGGTTTCATGAAGCGATGGGCGGAAAAAGACTGTATACTGCTAACAGGAAATTTGATGGAGGGTACGGCTGGCAGAATCTGCAAAAACTGGCGGAGAGATGTCCGGTTTGAGCAGAGAAATTAAAAAGAAGATTGTAGGATAAGGCGCTATTTTTATAGTAACACGAAAACAGTACGATTATGATTCAGCCTCAGGAAATGAAAGCTCAGCTCCCGATGATTATTGCCAACAATGTGGCGAGTACTACCACAGATGTATGGGAAATATTGCATGCCAGCTATGAAGGAGATTTAGATACGGTGAAAGCCTTGCATCGGAAAACTCCTGAGCTTATTTATGCACAATTTAATTATACACCACCCATTCATCTTGCAGTACGCGAAGGTCATTATCACGTAGTGGAGTATCTGCTGGAGCATGGCGCTTATAACCCCGGATATAAAACCTATCCGTTTCGTGATGATTTACTTGTGATGGCTGAAGACAGAGAGTATGAGGATATTGCCTTTATGCTAAAGCAGTATAAAGATAACCCGACGAATCAGGCATACAAAGGTGATAACGGGGAAATTCACTATAAACGCAGACCATTAGACAAGCATTTTGAAGAAACAATTGGCAACGGATATATTGACGATGCAGAGAAACTGCTCCGGTTGAATCCTGAGTTAGTGCATGATGAAACGTTCTTCTGGGCAGAGGGTATTATGATGATGCCAGCAAAAGACAATAACCGGACAATGGTTGAACTACTCTTAAGTTATGGAGCCCGGGTGCCTGTATTGTTAAAGTGGGCACAGGCCTATTATTTCAAGCATCCGGGCATGGCTGCTTTTTTGATGGATAAGGGTATGAATCCGGGTGTGATGAGCTGGCACCATGTAACACTATTGCATGATATGGCACAGAAAGGGTTTATCGACAAAGCAGATTTATTGATTAAACACGGTGCAGATTTGAATCCGGTTGAAGAAGAATACCAGTCAACCCCTCTGGGGATGGCTGCCAGATGGGGGCATCTGTCTATGGTTAAATACCTGCTGGAGCAAGGTGCCGACCCACACAAGGCCGGAGCTGCGTGGGCAACTCCATTGGCATGGGCAAAGAAAAAGGGTCATACTGAAATAGAAAATCTGCTGCTGAGCTATCTATCAAAATAAGTTTTTCTGCGGGGCATTAAAAATAGAAACAAAAAAGAAATAAGATGCGTTAGGAGAAAGTCGGTTTATTAAAACAGGGTAGATGTTTCAGTCAGCAATAAAGGGGTTCTTCTTCGGAAACTATTTCTATGGATTGTGTGCCGCAGCCCTTTCAATAGAGGCGGCGTTGCAGCAGCAATATCCGCTTAATGCGCTCTATTATTATGTGCTGGTATTCACGCTGACAGTCTGGTTTTATACCCTGGCCTATGTAAAAGCCTTTTCGTTGAGTACTTCTAAAAATCCAAGAACCAACTGGTATATACAGCATAAAACTTTTGTAAAATACAGCCAGCTGGTATGTTTGCTGGTTAGTATTGCTATCGGTGGATATATCCTTTATACTTATTGGCAGGAATTGTGGCATATCCCTGTTAATCAGCTCTTATCACTATTGCTTACTCCATTAGCGGCCTTGTTTTATTATGGACTCAGTTTTTTGCCTGAATACAATTTAAGACGAATAGGCTGGCTTAAACCTTTCGTAATAGGATTTACATGGGCCGGGCTTATTACCATCGCTCCGGTTGTGTTTTATGAGCTAACACATAAGAGCCAGCAAGGAATGAGCACAATGGGGTGGTGGCTGTTACTGAAAAACTTTATGTTTATATCGGTATTGTGTATTATGTTTGATATTAAAGATTATGCCTCTGATTCGAACCGTAATATCAAAACGTTTGTCGTGAAGAAGGGGCTCCGATACACGATTTTCAGCATCATTCTGCCATTAAGTATTGCCGGACTAATCAGCTTGCTCATTTTCGGCACTTTCAATCATTTTCCTTTAAGCCGGATTCTCCTTAATATTCTTCCTTTTATTGCTATGATTATCGTATCCTATGCCTTAAAAGAAAGAAGAAGTATATTCTTCTACCTGTTTATTATTGATGGGCTGATGTTTTTTAAGGCTGCCTGCGGGATTATTGCGTCTCTACGGAAATGGTTTTTATTTTTAGTTGTGTTATCTTGCAAATGTATCTTCAAACACCAACTTTCCATCACCTTTTGATAGTTTTACATCGTCCACCAGGCCGGAACCTTGGAAACGGTAGGTGATACCCATAATTTTGCTGACAGGACTCTTATATGGAAAGGTATATGCCAATTGATTGTCGACAAATATCTTTACTTTCCCATTTACAGACTCACAACGGACTTTTACGAAGTCTTTAAAATCAGTACCAAATTTTGACAAGTCATTTTCTTTGCCGGAAATATTCTGGTCAATAAAATAAAGATTGTTTTCTGAAATACACCCTTTGGCTGATAGGCGAATCATAATAGCACTTCCTTCACAAAGCAGACCAATTTCTGAATACTGGCATATAGAAGACCCTTCACGGTAAGTATTTCTGACAGAGGTTTCAAAGATAAAGTTATCGGTCTTTATATCGCCAAAGTCTTTCAGATTGGCATATTGTACCACAGGGGCAACTGGTTTTAACGGGATATTTTGCGCCTGTATTTTTTCTGATGATAGACCCAATTTGCCATCATTAATAGCTTCCTCCTGTCTGAAATATATCGGAATATTTTCCTGTTGAATTAAAGGTAACCACCCGTCTGTCTGAATAAGTAGAATATGCTCTTTTACTACCTGATTGCCTACTACCAGTTTTGCCTGAAATGAACCCGGGTAATAGTAAACAGATGTATGCTGATGCTGATTTTTGGACACTTTTATGCGTTTGGAAGGATCCCAGTCCTGTTGAATATATACAGAATCATAAGGAGCTGCGGAAGCATCATAATCGAAAACGACTGAATTTGGCACTCCTACCGATACTACTTTCTTACTCTTAAAAGAATAATTCGAAGGGTTTACAGGAGTTGAGGTACTCTGGTCTTTTGAAAGAAAATACCAACTCACCGCACCTGACACCAGTAACAGCGGTAGAATAAGTGAGAAAAGATAGGGGCTTCTGGGAGTTTTATTTACTTCGCCATTAGCCTGCACCACCGGGGGTTCAGAATGGCCGTTTGTAGATAAATGATTTTGTCTTAAAGCCCGCCAGTGTTCAAAACCTATAAATTGGGCAAGTGTATTAAGTGTAGTTAAAGTAGGAGCAGAGTCATATTTTACTTTTCCCCAGATTCTTTTCAGAGTAGTGGGGCTAAGGGTAATAGCTGTTACCTCAAAAATGCGTTGAGAGAGTTCTTCAAAATCCTGATTGGTCCATTTTTCACTATTTCCCCAGCCTAATTTTTCTTCAATCAGTTTTTTACAATGCGCCAATAATATATCTTCTGATTCTGCAATCACTTGTTAGTCAATTGTTTGTGTTGGTGAATGAACTTGAATAAACTTGAAAAGGCCATGACTAAACTTGACAAGGGTGTCTTGTTTAGTTTTGATTCGTCGATATGATAAACTTAATTATTAATCTAAAAATGTCTAACAAAGCTATGCAAAAGAACACAAAAAAATCTGGTCTGATGGCGTTTTTTTTCGCCTTATCGCTACTTTCCTTTACCGTTTCAGCGCAGGAAGATAAAACCAGGCGTCCTTCTCCTCCGGCTACTGCCAGTGGCATAATCAATGGCAAAAGTTTAACTATTAATTACGGACAACCCTCAGTTAAAGGTCGTGAGGTATGGGGCAAATTAGTACCTTATGGCGAGGTATGGCGCGCAGGTGCAAATGAGGCAACTACTATTGAGTTTTCTAAAGATGTAACTATTGAAGGCAAAGTTCTTCCAGCGGGTAAATATGGTTTCTTTACGATTCCGAATACCAACGAATGGACAATCATCTTCAACAAAGTGCCGAATCAATGGGGTGCGTTTAAGTATGATGCGGCGCAGGATGCACTTCGTGTAACAGTAAAGCCAAAGAAATCGAAAGCGTTTAATGAAAAATTATGGTATGCTGTTAATAAAAACTCGGTAAGCCTGGTCTGGGAAAATGCCGAAGTAGCATTTGCTGTAAAATAATGCTTAATGAAAAAGCTATTCTTATTCAGAAAAATAGTAGAATAAAATTCATCATAGGTCTGATAAATACCTGCAAAAGCGCAGGTATTTATCAGACACTTTTTACCCCTTAATGGGGACTTTTATTTTTCTTTTCTCGACTGATGTATTCCCTCGCCGCGGTCTTCAACTGCGCTCAGGCACCGAGCCAAGACTATCTCTCTTCATCTTCAGCCCTTCACATCCTCTCCTGGGTCTAAAAACGCCCTTTTCGACATGGACAAAATATGGACAATTGACTTTTGAGAGACGTATAGTGTTGGAGTTACCTGTTTGAGGTATTTAATTTTACCATCGTAAGTAAAGTGTCTCCCTCAAAAAAATATACATTAAGCGCTGATGAAACAGATTTTTACTCTTAAACAATGCCTCTTTTTTAGTTTATTGTTCTGTCTTGCAAGGCTAGGTTCGGCACAACTACCCTATATGGTAAAAGACCTGAATCGTGGTGGTTTCTCTATGCCCAATAATCTGACTGGTATGAACGGAATTTTGTTCTTTACTGCGTATGATGTAGATTATGTACATGGCGAAGAGCTATGGAGAAGTGATGGAACTTCGTCGGAAACATTTATGGTAAAAGACATTAATCCAGGAGGAGGAAGTTCTGATATATCGGAGTTGGTGAATGTAAACGGAACTCTGTATTTCGCAGCCAGGGATGCCAGCAATATTACCAGATTATGGAAAAGTGATGGTACCGAATCAGGAACAGTTATGGTAAGTACCGATGTTTCATCGGTCGGGTTTTTAACCAATGTGAATGGAACGGTCTACTTTGTAGGTAGTTCCTCTGGTTATGGTTCTGAATTATGGAAAAGTGATGGTACAACTGCTGGTACTAAACTTGTGAAAGATATTAACCCTGGAATAGGAAGCCCTTTTCTCTTCTACCTAACCAATGTAAATGGTACATTATATTTCAGAACGGCTTATAATAGTACGCAGTCAATATGGAAAAGTGATGGTACAGAGCAAGGTACCGAATTAGTAAAGCAGTTTAACACCCCCTACGCTGACATAGGAAATCTGACTAATGTTAATGGTACTTTGTTTCTTACAATAGATGACCAGGTGCACGGAAGAGAGTTATGGAAAAGTGATGGTACAGAGTCGGGAACAGTCATGGTGAAAGATATTAATCCGGGGGCAGAATGGGCGAACGTAGGAAATTTGGTGGTTATGGGAAATCTATTATACTTTTCAGCTTATAATAGTACGTATGGACAGGAAATGTGGCAGAGCGATGGCTCAGAATCAGGCACAAAGCTGGTAAAGGATATTAATCAGAGTGATGATCTGCCTTCTTATTTACAACTGTTTTTAAGTAGTAATGGTACTTTGTATTTTACTATAGATGATGGAATCAATGGTAGAGAGTTATGGAAAAGTGATGGCACCCCAGATGGAACTGTGCTAATAAAAGATATTAATCCTGGAAGTATGGGTTCTTCTATTAGTAATTTTGTGAATGTAAACGGAATATTTTATTTTACGGCTAACAGTGGTTCATACATACCTGAAATATGGAAAAGTGATGGCACAGCAGCAGGAACAGTACTTGTAAAAAGCATACCTACGGGTTCTGATTACCAACAGATAGACTATGTGACCAATGTAGACGGAAAGGTGTATTTTATAGCAAGCACTACAATAGATAACGCCGCTTATAATCCGACAGTATGGAGTCTGGGTACCTGTACGACTGCCAATACTTTTGTCAATACAAATGAAAAAACTATACCATTTAATAGTCAGGTGCAGAGTTCACCCAATACTACCTGCTATTGTGATGTTTTTAACGAGTTAATCACAACCATTGAGGCAACTGGTGAGGCACCCGTCAGCGGTAATATTGCTGTTAGAGAATGGCCTTATGAGCCGATTAATAGTTATTATGTGCCACGTCAATATCAACTTTATCCTGAAAACAACCCTGATGATGCTACGGCTAAAGTAACATTCTATTATACCCAGACCGATTTTGACGTATATAATGCATACCCTATAAGCGCACTCAAACTACCTGTAGACAGTAGCGATAGAATAGGTATTAGCAGTATACTAATTGAGAAACGTGGAGGGACTAGTTTCAACGATTCGGGCTGGCCTGTTACTTATCCCGGCGGCGTAACTCAGATTAATCCTGATGATACGGATATTATCTGGAATAGTGCCGCCAGGCGATGGGAAGTCAGTTTCAAAACTACGGGCATGGGTGGATACATTTTAAAAAGCCTGACATTGACCGCACCTACGGCTGTGTCAGTAAGTGATGCCGCTATTTGCAGTAATGAGACAGTTACACTATCAGCTACCTGTGCAGAAGGCACCCTAAACTGGTATACAGGTGCATCAGGGGGGACAAGTATCGGCACAGGCTCACCTTTGGAAGTTTCGCTGACAAGCGCTACTACTTACTATGCCACCTGTGAATATGGCTTAAACAGCACCGATAGAGTAGCTACCGAAGAAGTAGTCGTTACCGCTATGCCAACCATTCCAGAAAACGTAATGGTAGACAATGCTAATATTTGCAGCGGGTATAGTGTT